>NZ_JBEXKB010000012.1:0-184771 GCF_040609455.1 Kitasatospora sp. NPDC004669 | reverse complement strand
CCCCGCCCGGCCCGGTGGGGGTTCGGGTTGGTCCCCCGCCTGGGCCAACCACCCCCGCCCCCCCCCCCGCACGGTCTCCGTTTCGGTTTTGGTGAGTTTCCTTGATGGGCCATCAAGGAAACTCACCAACACCTTGATGACTTATCAACGCAGGTCAGAGCAGCACCAGTAGGGCCGGTCGCCAACGTTGGCGAGGACCGGATAACGGACCGGTTAACGGACCGGTGAGAAAACCGGTTAGAACGCGGGATACCTTGGTAGCGGGAGTTACAGAATCGTTATGAAAAGGACCCATTGGTATCAAGAAATCCGGTGAGTTTCGCGGGGTTTCATTCCCCAAGCACGGGACGAACCCGTGCACGAAACCCGGAGGAGCGCTTTCGTGAACGGGGATCTGGAGACCGACCACGACGTCCTGGTGACACTCGCCCGCTTCACGCTGGCCACCGCCGAGCAGCTCCACCAGCTGCACGGCGGGCAGGCCGGCCTCAAGCAGACCCAGAAGCGCCTGGCCCGCCTCCACGCCGAGGGCCTGGCGGAGTTCGTCACACTGCCGCAGGCCGGCCGTGCGAAGGCCTGGCACCTCACCGGCCAGGGCGCGGCTGTCACCGCGACCTTCCCTGAAGCCCGCCGACCCGACGGCCCAGCGGCCGCCGAGCCGACCGCCCTGCGGTACGGGCGCAGTCATCTGCTCGACCTCGGCCGCGTGCACATCGCCTTCGTCACCGAGGCCCGCCAGCGCGGGGAGAGCTGTGGGCCGCTCGACCTGGTCCCCGCTCCCGAGCACCGAGCGGGCCCGGACGGGGACATGTACCGGCCCGCCGCCGAGCTCGCGTACACCGCGAACTCCGATGACAGCCGGCTGCGGCTGCGGGTGTTCGTCGAGCTCCACCGCCCCGGCGTCGGCGCCGAGCACTGCGCGGCGCAGCTGGCGGCCTGCGCCCGGTTGTGGGAGCAGCCGGGCCCCGGCGGGACGGGGCGGGCGTGGGAGCGGCGCTGGCGGACCTTCCCGCGGCTGCTGGTGGTCCTGATCGGCACCACCGCCGCCTCGGCGCGCTCGGCCGTGGCGGACCTGCGGCTCGCCGCCGAAGAACAGCCGGCCACCGCCGAGCTGCTCACCGCCGTCCCGGCCGGCGCCGCCCGCATCGAGGACCTCATCCAGCGCGGCCCGGCTGCCCCCGTCTGGCACCCGCTCGGCGACCCGGGCCGGCGGCCGTGCGGCTGGGCGCAGCTGTAGAGGTCCGGCAGGAGCAGAAACGAGGGCGGGTCGGGCATCAAGGTGCCCGACCCGCCCTCACCAAGTGCTTTGAGCTGTGACGTTATCCAACCGTGACCAGGCCGCCAAGGCATCCACTCCATACCTTGGCGGCCCATCAAGGTATGGAGCCCCACCTCGGGAGGACCATCAAGGTGGGCGGCCGAGCCCCGGGGAGACCATCAAGGAATGGACACGAGCCCTGGGGCGGGCATCAAGGTTGACGGCCCGCTCCTGGCGGGAGGACCACGAAGCCGGGGCGGGCATCAGGTATCGGCGGGGCGCGGCCCGGTGCGGATCCGGTCGCACGTACGATTCCCTGCCGTGGGCAAAGAGCAGAAGACCTTCGAGTACACCGACGAGCTGAAGGACGCGCAGCGGGCGCTGATGGCCGTGCAGGCCGAGCGCCGTGCCTTCCTGGCCACGCTACCGTCGTGGGGCGGCGATCTGGAGGCCGCCCGGCAGGGGCTGAGCGAGGAGCAGCGGGCCGAGTCCTCCCGGCTGGAGGAAGTCGAGCGGCAGGCCTCCCACGCGGTGTGGGCTGACGAGTACTGGGCCAAGCTGTCCGGCGAGGACCGGGTCACCGCCCGCAGCCGGCTCCAGCACATCGACGACCAGCCGGCCACGGCAGCAGTTGCGTAGCGAAGGCCCACGTCGCACGGCGGCCGGGGCTACCGCAGGCGGAGTTTGCCCTTCGCGTCCACGATGATGGTCAGCTCGCCGCCGAGGTTCTCCCGGAGGATCTTGGCCAGCTGCTGCCCGTCGAAGGGATGCCTGGGGTGTGCCGAAGTCCGGGGCTGCTGTGGCTCCGGCTCGTCCCCGCCCCAGCTGGAGTCGAACAAGAAGGCGTCGACAATCGTCCTCGCCATGTGAAGCCCTCCCGTGAAGTCGTCCGATCACCCTAGAACTGCCGGACCGCATACGGAAGGTCCTCGTCCGCACTGAGGCCGGGCCACCCACACGAATCAGCTCGGGAATTGCGAGCCCGTGTCGGGCCGACCACGGATCGGCGCACGGTCACCGCGCTGATGGTCACCGCCGGGTCCAGGTCAGGCACACGGGCTCGTGCCAGGTCGTGCGGACGACGGCCCCGCCCGGGGTGAGGCGTTCGCTGGACCAGGTCCGGCAGCACCCGCCGCCGGGCCGGGCCAGCGGTCTGGTCGCGCGGACCGGAGAAACGGGGGCGGGGATGGCGGGTGCGGCCGAACGGCTCCGCCGGCGGGGCGCCTGGCCTGGGGTGTCGTCATGCCGCAGGCTCTGCCCACCCCGCCGTCCCGCCGAACCTGACCGCCACCCGAACGGACCAGCGGCGGCCATTCTCACGTCGCTGGTCGCCGACGGCGGCGCGCCACCAGATGCAGACGTGGGCAGCCGGGGTCCGCGGTTGACCGCCGGTCGGCGCCGCCAGAACGAGGTGATGTCAGTGAGGAGTCGCTGTTGTTGTGGGGGGTATCAGGCACGGGGTGTTGACTCGGAAGAGAAGAAGTCCTCCGGTTGTGGTCTGGACGGTGACCAGGTATCGGCTCGATGTCTGGGATGCGTCGAGGACTGTGTCCACCTTGCCGTTGGCAGCCTCCCGGTAGCCGTCGATTTTGAAGCCCTGTTGTTCGAGCATTGTGCGGACCTTGCGGACAACTTCGGGGTGCTGTTCGAGTGGGGCGGAGCTGTAGACCGCGTACGACATCTTGTACCGGCCGTCATTGGCAACCTCGTCGTGTTTGCCGACACAGTCGTTGAAGAACGGCTCGGCGCTGCCGGTGTCGAGCGTGACTCCAGCGGTCTGCGCCATGTACTCGGTCATGTGTTTGGCCCAGTCCTGGGCATCCTGGCGGGCCTTGACCGGGAGAGGCTCGTTGGGACCGGGCGTGGACATGCATCCTCCAAGGATCAGGGGCAAGCAGAGCGCTATCGCGGCAGCGCCCAGACGTCGGGCTCCGACACGGCGTGCGGCGAGTCGTGGAAGGGGGAACGGCACAGTGAAATTCCTTGCGGCCGAGACAGGGTGAGGACCGGTACAGCCAGGCCGTGGACGGCCCGGTTCTAATGGTCACGGACAGACGGTGCGTTGGTGTGCACCTTGGGAACCGTGGTCGGCTGCGCGTTGACAATGATGCGCCCCTGGTTGGCAAGGCTCTCGCCGCCGTCCCAGTACCCGCTGTGCCCGGATGTATCGACCAGGAAGTTGTTCCCTCCGAACCGGTCGATCATCGGGTCGTCGCCGAGAGTGAGTCCCGCGGCATATTCGATCGAGTCGTCTGCCGCTCTGCCGGTCCAGAAGTGGCTTGGGTCGATGTGGAGCTGGTCGGCGCGCTGGACGGTCATTCCGGGACTCGCGATGGCGACGATGTCGTCGGCGCCCAGTCCGTTCCCACCGGCGGCGGCCGCGCCGACGAGCGTCGTCCCGTAGCTGTGGCTGAAGACCGAGAGGTGACTGTGGTGGTCGCCCTGGGCGACCCGGGTGCCCTGGGTGAACTGGCGCAAGGCCTCGGCGCCGTCCTCGGCCCGGGCCGTCCAGCCGACGGAGAGGTTCGGCGCTTGCACGACCGGGATCTCGGGGGTGTCGTATCCGAGCCAATAGATCACCGACACCTTCTGATTCGTCCCCTTCGACGCCTGCTTCGCGGCCTCCTGCATGTCGTTGACACGTGCGAGGTTCCCGTGCGTGCTGTCGATCGTTGTTCCCGTCCCCGGCACCAGGACGGCGGTGTGGTCGGCGGTGTCGGGGTTCCCCATGGCGATGACTGTCTTACCGTCGCCGTTGTAGGCCTTGGCATCGAACCCGAGCAGGAACAACTGCTTGTCCTCGGCTGCGCTGTCGTGCTGGTCGAGCTGCTCCTTGAGCTTCATCAGATTTTGCTCGCGGGTGTTGTACTCGTCGGCCGTCATGCCGCTTCCGCGCGCGTTGCCGGCCTGCAACCCGTCCAACTCCTGGTCGAGGGCCAGCCGGTTCGCCTCGTCCCGGACCGTTGCAGGCAGGCCGTCCAGTCCTCCGACCTTGTCCGGGTAGAGCGCGAGGTAGCTGCTCTGCTGCTCAGGGGTCAGCGACTTCCACCAGTCGGCAGACTTCTGCGGGTCCTTGTTGTCAGGGACATATGGATCAGCGAGGCCGAGGTCCTTCGCCACGTCCTTCACATCGGTGGCGGTCTCGGCTGTGGAGCCGAACACCCGCGGCCGGGTCAGGATGTCGGCATCGAGGCGGCCGAGGGCACGGTCCCCCTGGTCGTTCGCCTCCTTCGCATCGGCCAACGCTTTGTTGATCCGGTCCTGCGCGTCTCCCCGCAGGGTGGCCAGCGCCTTGCGTTCGGGGTCGGATCTGGCATCGGGGTCGTTCTGCTCGCCCTTGCTCAGCGGCGGCAGATTCACTATCCCGTCGGAGCCGACGGTCAGGCCCCACTCCTCAGCGCGGTGCACGGCGTTCTTCAGGTTGGTCTGTGCCTGGGAGATCCGGTTGGCGACGGTGTCCAGGGTGAGTGCGACAGCAGCGGACTCGACATGCACAATCTCCAGGATCTGCTCGGTCCGGCCCAAGGTGGTGAACGCCAGTTTCGCGTCCTCCCCTTCCCAATTCGAGTGTCGCAGCGGTCCGTTGACCTGGTTGCGATGCCTGTTGTCGGCGGACTGGGCCCCGTTGGACAACGCGCGCCACGCCTTGGCAGCGTCATGCAGCCCGGTCGGGTCGAAGCTGAGCAGCAGCTCGAAGTCGTTGCTCATTGGCCCGGCTTCTCCCATGCCTCGCCGATCTTCTGCTTGTGCCAGACCTCGACGTTGGCGTGCTCGTTGTTCGTGTAGGCCTGCGCCGTGGCGGTGAGGTTGTCGGCCGTCTTCTTGAGACGGTCGCCGACGCCAGACAGCACGGGCGCCCAGCCACCCGCCACCTGGCCGAGCCGCGCGGCCACCGACCAACCCGTCAGCTGACTGACAGCCGTCTGACTGGCAGTAACGACTGCCTGACAAGGCTTCGCAAAGTCCTCGCCGATGGCCCGCGCCACACCTGCGGACTTGTAGATCTCTCCCGGGTCAACCTTGAGATCGCCCACTGCTTTCCCCTCCCGACAAACCTTCGGTCAGCAGGGATCCTATTTCGGTGATCGACCGATCTCTATCCGTACAGATACTCATCCGAAATCAGACGATTAGTCTCGCTTCCAGCGAAACAAGGCTATTCGCCGCTTCTGCGACTACGCCGGCCTGTGTCCTCCGCGGTTCGACGGGGGTCGGCACCGTCCGCTGTACCGAACCCCGTACCGAACCCGTCATCGGACAGCCCACCCGGTCTAGGTGGCATACAAGGCCTCCAGAAGCGCGGCCTGCTGCATGCCGACCTCGCCGACGTAGTCCTACAGAGCGATCAAGTCGCACATCCCAATTGGCGGTCGAGTCGTCGCGGGGCTCCGGGCGGCCATGTTCTCTGAACCATCCGATCGGCTCCTCCATGACAGCCATACCCAGAGCCCCTGGGCCCACCGATCTTACGAATGACCAGCGGAATCCCACGCTTGAAAGGTAGGACTCCATGATCTTGGAAGCCGTGCCTGCCTTCTTTACGCCCGCCGCTTCGCGCCCGCGTACGATCACCAGCCGTCGCCGATGAAGTGAGGCTGGATCGATGCCCCGTACCCCAACGCCGATACACCTGACCGCTGTCACCCTGGCCTTGACCGCTCTGCTGGCTTGCGCAGCCTGCGCTGGACAGACCAATGTCGTGCCGTCCGCTCCCGTTCCGACAAGTGCCACCGCGTCCGCCGTCGCCGCAAGCCCTGCGCCGAGCTCGGGCCGACCGGACCAGCAGCAGCTGGACACGGCCGCGGACGCGGTCTCACGCCTCGGCGGCTCCTACCAGGATGTCTTCACGGGCCTGATGGTGGACGTTCCGGACGGTCGCGTCATCGTCTACCGGAAGCCGGGCGGTGGCGGCTTCGACGCCGCCCTCGCCCACCTGGGTCTGGGCGTGCGCGTGGACCTGCGCGACGCGCCGCGCTCGATCAGCGAGCTGGCCGCCACCCGCAACCGGGTCGTAGCACTGATAGGACACACGAGCGACTACAGCATCGTCATGGTGGGCGACGGATCGGCGGTGAGCTTCACCCGCGGGATGGTGGAGGTCAGCGTCAGCGGAAATCTGGCCAGCGCCCAGGCAGACCTGCGCGGCCGCTTCGGTGACCGGGTCACTGTCTCAGTCGCCCAACCGCTCTCGGGCTGACCGGACTCTCCGCCCCGCGTTCGGCTGTCAGAGCTGCACTCCTCGGCCCTCTGGTGATCACAAACCGGACGCCATCCGACTACGCCGAAGCCCTGGTTCCAGGTCGGCCCGAATCCTCTCGGCCGGACCGCAGGTCGACGCCCGGATACCCTTCCAAGAAGGCGAGTACACCGATGAGCTGAAGAACACGCAGCGGGCGCTGATGGCTGTGCAGGCCGAGCGCCGTGCCTTCCTGGCCACGCTGCCGTTGTGGGGCGGCGTTCTGGAGGCCGCCCGACGGGGGCTGAGCGAGGAGCAGCTGGCCGAGTCCGCCCGTCTGGAGGAAGCCGAGCGGCAGGCCTGTCACGCGGTGTGGGCTGACGAGTACTGGGCCAAGCTGTCCGGCGAGGACCGGGTCACCGCCCGCAGCCGGCTCCAGCACATCGACGACCAGCCGGCCACGGCAGCGGCTGCGTAGCCAAGGTCCGCGCCGCTCGAGGGCCGACGGCCGCCGACGGCCACGTCCGGGCGCCCAGGCCTCTCACCGGACCCGGGCGGGCCACGGACGCGGAGACTCACCAGCCCCCGGGCGTTTCCACCAGTCCCCGGGACGGGCTACTTCGGTGTCAGAATGCGGTGCGGCTCTGGCTCCTGGGGTCACCGTCGGCGAGATGGTCGGTGTAGAGGCCGGCGCGGGCCAGCCGCCGCCAGGGCCGGGCGTAGCGCAGCGCGATGTCGATGTCCGGGTCGGTCGGGTGGAGGTCGAGGTCGGTGAGTGCGAGGGCGGGCCGGTTGTCGGCCGGGGCTCGGGTGAGCCAGCGCCCGCCTGGGGCGACGATGCCGGAGGGGACGTTGGCGGCGTACTGGGCGGGGACGGCGTAGCCGAGCCAGTAGTTGTAGAGGGTGCCGTAGGCCTGGGCGACGGTGGCGCGGGCGGGGTCGTCGACCATGACGGACAGCAGGACGCAGTCGACGTTGAGGCGTTCGTACTCGGCGAACAGGGTGGGGAAGTTCGCTTCGATGCAGATGGCCAGGCCGAAGCGGACGCCGTCCACGTCGAACACCGTCGGCTCGGGCCGGCCGGGGGTGTAGAGGTAGGACAGCTCGGTGTTCGACAGGAACCGCTTGTCGTAGCGGGCGACCAGGTCCCCGTGGTCGGAGAGGACATAGAGGCTGTTGTGCGGACGCCTCGGCGGTGTGAGCGGGTGGAGTGATCCGAAGACCGTCCACAGGCCCAGTTCCCCGGCCAGGGCCGCGATCCGCTGCGCCTCCTCGCGCAGGACGTCCCACGCGGCGCCGGTCCAGTCCGCCGGCACCCCGGTTCCGTCGGGGCCGGTCGCCACCACCCGCTTGTGCGGGTAGACGAGAGCGCCCTCCGGAAACTGCACCAGCCGCGCCCCCGCCCCGGCGGCCTCCCGCATCAGCGCCCGGACCTCCTCACCCGCCGCCCGAATCGCCGCCCCGTCCCCGGGATCCTCCGGCACCGTGCTCTGCGCCACCGCCAACCGCAACGTCCCGACCATCCCGCGACCGTACCGGCGCGCGCCGGTCCCTCACCCGGCCCTCGCCGGGAACCTCACCCGCACGTGTCCCTGACCGCGGCAGGGTCAACCGCGCCCAGTGAGCGGGACCGGGGCAGACGTTCTCACCGGCCGCTGGCCTGTACCAACACCCGAAACTCACCGGGCAGCGCCCGAAACTCACCGGCGGGTGGCCGCCCAGGCGGGCAAAACTCACCACCACCCCGGGGCGAAACTCACCAGCCCGCTGACCTGTGACAGCGAAGTTGGGACGATTGACACCGAAGATGGGAAGCAGGGCAGTTCGTGACAGCGAACATGGGACGGCGCAGGTCGAGCCCTGCTCTTGCCCCAGGCCGGCGGCGGCCTCGCCGGCGGCCGCAGCCGAGGGGGGTTGGTTGCCCGCCGCGGCGCCGTAGCGGGCAGCCAACCAGTGCTGTGGCAGGTCAGGGCTGGCGGTGCTCGGTACCGGTGGGGTCGACCCAGATGACCAGGTCCTGGGCGCGGTTGCTGAACCGGACGTCGTGGACGAGCCGGCCGCGCAGTTGGGCGTGGTCGAGGTCGTCGTGGGTCCACACGTCGCCGCCGCGGATGGCGGGGATCTGGTAGAACGCGCCGTCGCGGGTGGCGGTGGGCCAGCCGACGGGGTCGGCGGCGATGGCGGCGCGGATGTAGCGGCGGGCGGTGGGGCCCTTGACCGCGACCACGGCGCGAGGCGCGGTCTGCGGGTTGGCGGCCCACTGCCGGACCCAGGGGCCGAGCTGCCACCAGCGGATGGTGTTCTCGGCCAGCACGGCCGGGTCGGTTCCGCCGGCGTCGGCCTGCGGTCGGTCCAGGTCCCGGTACGGCTTGGAGCTGTGAAACACGATCAGAACTCCGCCCAGGCTTCGTCCGAGGTCGGCGACGGTCAGCGGCTCCAGGGCGAAGCGGTCGGCGTACTCGGGAGGTGTACCGAGCGGGGTGAAGCGCCACTTCTCCCGGCGGGCGTTGACGAGCTTCGCCTTCGCACCGGCGGACAGGACGTCGATCAGCATGCTCTCCACCACGACGGCGGTGGCGTGGTCGGGCATCTCGGCGACGTCGATCGTGTAGCCGGGGGTGTCCAGGATGGCGGCGAGCCCGGTGTTGTGGGTGTCGGCTGCGTGGCTCTGCGGGCGGTCCTCGTTCCGGCCGCGGCCGATGTAGACGATGCGGTTGTCCCGGTCCCGGACCGCGTACACCACCGGACGCGGGTCCGGCCTCGACGAAACAGGCATGGCAGTACTCCTGACTCCGGCCTCTGGGACCGGCTCCTGCCGGCGCTCCAGGCGCTGGCGACTGCCCTTGACGCTACATCGGGCAAGCGGGCCGTGCTCGGGGGTTCGGAAAGGATGTCGCGGGTGCGGCGGCTCGCCGCACCCGGCTGTTCTTGCGCAATGTCGAGCACGGGAGAGCGAAGCAGCGCTGACCCGCGACCTCCCATGTTCGCTGTCACGAACCGGTGCGCTTCCCAACTTCGGTGACAACTGTCCCGACTTCGCTGTCACAGGTCACCCGCCGGTCAAACTCCCCAGTGCAGGTCACAGTGGCCGGGCCAGGTGCAACACGGGGTGCAACGCACTCCTCCCGGCCCGGATCGCCGGGAGTTTTTGCAGGTCAGCGGTGCAACGCGGCGGCCAGGCAAGCTGGCACGTTGCGGCGTGTCGCACCTCGTGTTGCGGCTACGGCCGCCGGCCGGAGCGGCGCCACCAGGAGCCGGCGTTCTTCGCCCTGGCCGCCTCGGCGGCCGCGGCTTCGGCCTCGGCGGCAGCCCGCTCGGCCCGCTTCCGGTCGGACTCCTCCTGCTGGCAGGCCGTGCACAGCCGCTCGCCCCAGCGCGCCCGGTTCCACTCCGCGTCGGTGAGCTTCGCCTCGCAGCCGGTGCAGGCCGGGCGGCTCGCCTCTCGCTCGGCCTGCTCGCGGGCGCGGCGGGCGGCGGCGGCGACCTTTTGCTCGACGGCGAGGAGCCGGTCGCCGTCCGGGTTGTCCAGCGCGGCGGTGAGGGTGTGCCAGCCGGTCCGGCCGAAGCGCCGCCACACCGGGGCGTCGGCGCCGTGGGCGTCGAGCAGCTGCAGGGTGGTGGCGACCACGGGCAGCGCCTGGTGGTAGTTGCCGGCCGTCACCCCCGCGTACGGGTACGGGCGCGGGCTCCAGTAGGCGGCGGAGCCGTCCTCCACCTCGTCGAGGCGGCGCAGCAGCCGCCGGTGGTCGCGTTCAGCCTTCGCGGCCTGCTGCTCGGGGGTGAGGGGCTTGGTGCCGGGCCGGGTGCGTTTGCGGCCCGGGGTGAGGACCAGGGCGACGGGCGGGTAGCCCTCGTGGCCGGTCGGCGGGTAGACGGTGCGCCAGTGCCGGTGGTCGTGGACGGCGGCGCCGTCGTGCCGGGCCGCCTTCGCCCGGGTCTTGTCGGCGCCCTTGGCGATCAGCTCGCACCAGGCGGTGTAGGAGGCGAGCTTCTCGACGAGCTGGCCGACCGTCTCGTTGTCGCGGTCGACCTCGACCAGTAGCACCGGCACGCTCGCGCCGGGGTCGCGCAGCACGAGGTCGGCGTAGCGGGCGGGGCGGCCGGGCACGGGGTGGCGGACCTCGGTGGTGAGGGTGAGCGGCGATCCGTGGCCGGCGCGGGTGAGGTGTCCGGCGGTGGTGACGACGTCCAGGGCGTGCTCGTCGTAGCCGGCGCTCTCCCCCTCCCGGACGGTGGACAGCTTCGTGCCCGGCGGCAGGAAGCCGGCGGCCTCCTTGTGGCCGGCCCTGGTCAGGCACCAGAGCTTGCGGCCCCTCGCCCAGCCGTCCGGGCGCGCCTTGCCCGCGTCCTCGAGGTCGAGCAGCGCGTCACGGGTCGCCTTGTCGCAGGCCTGGCCGGGCAGGGCCAGATGCCAGAGCTCACGGCCGGTGGCGCGCTGAAACAAGGCGAGCGCCACCATGACGTTCCTCCGGGCCAAACCCGTCGCACGCTGCTTACGCCTCCGGCTTCCAGGAGCAGCGGTAGAAGGGTTGTCGCCACGGCCGCGACCCCTTGCCCGGGGCTGCTGGCCTGCGGAAACGGGCCCACCCGTGAGCGGGGCGGTGGAGGTGCGGACGGAGGTGCCGGTGGAGGTGGCGCGGGGCCCCTTGTCCCGGCCGGGCGAGGCCTCGCCCTGGTGGGGCGGGAGGTGGTGGTCGGCGGCCTGGTCGCCGTCGCCGGGGTCGGGCGCCGGGAGGGTTGTGGCGGTCATCAAGGTGGCCTTCCGTCAGCAGGAGACCGGTGCGGGCACGATGGCCGGCCCCGGCACCCGGGCGGGGTGCCCGGACGCGGCCGACCTTGCACGGCACCCCCTTGTCCGCGGTCTGACCGCGCCCCTTGTCCCGCCCCTTGACCAGCACGTTGTCCCGCCCGGTTCGCCCCGGTCAGGCCCCTTGTCCTCCTGGTTTGTCCGTGACCGGGATCATGGCCGCCGGTCCGTCAGAGGTTCTGCAGGTAGGCGGTGTGGACGGTGAAGGCGGCCTGCTCCGGGGTGTCGTGGAGCATCGCCTCCTGGGTGTGGACGTCGCCGATGAAGTAGCCCTCGTACACCGCCACCCATCGGTCGCCGATGCCGGTCAGGCCACGCTCGACCCAGCCGACCTGATGGCCCTCGCCCGTCACGAGGTAGACGTCGGGGTTGACCGTCCAGCCGGCCAGCGCCCACCAGTCGCCGAACCGCCGCGCATCGAGGGCGACGCGCACGTCACTCGGGGGCAGGCGGCGGTGCATCGGGTCGGCCGGGACCGGGACCTCAGCAGGCGGCTTCGGCGCGGCCGGGGTGGGCGCAGCGAGTGCGGGCCGGGGTGCGGTCTGCTGCTGGGCGAGGCGCTGGTCGACGAGCTCGCGCAGCCGCTCGCCACCGAGCGGGGTTTCGCCCCGGGGCGCAACGGGCGCCGAGGCGGCGTGCCGCGCAGTGGGCGCCGTTTCCCCCCGGGGAGAAACCGGCGCCGAAACGGCCTGCGGCCGACCCAGGGCAGGGCCTGTCGGCGGGGGAGTTTCGCCCCGGGGAGCAACGGGCGCGGGCCGGGCCTCGAGGGCGGTGCCGCCAGCCGCCGGAGCCGGTACAGACGCAGCCGCCGGCACCGGCCCGGCTATGACCGGGGAGCCGCCGAACAAGGGCGCCGTTTCGCCCCGGGGTGAAACGAGGGGCTCCGGGGTGGCCGGGTCGGGGCCGACGGTCTGGGTGGGGTGGGCGGCGAGCATCCGCTCGGCGAGCTCGCGGTGGCGCACGGCCAGGCCGTCGGCGGCGCGAAGGAGGTCGGCCAGGGCTTGGCGGGCAAGGGCGCCGTCGCCCTCGCGCTCCGCGCGCTCCAGCTGGAGGAGGAAGCGCGCGTCGTGCTGGCGCAGCGCCTCGCCGAGCTCCAGCAGCTCGGCGCCCTCGCCGTCGTCGGGCAAGTCTGCGGGAGGCGGAGTTTCACCCCGGGGGTTTTCGGCGGCCGCGGTGAGCGCCTTCTCCTGGCGCTCGCGCTCGCGCGCCCGGTCGGCCCGGGAGGAGCATGCCTTCGAACAGTACTTCCGGGGGCGACCAGTACTGCTCGGCTCCATCTCCTTGCCGCAGACCGTGCAGGTCGGCGCGCCGAACAGCATCGGCTCGGCCATCGCCTTTTGCCCCGGGGAGAAACTCATGATCGGGATGCTAGTCCGGCGCGGCGCCGCCTTTCTCCCCGGGGCGTAACGCTGCGCCCCGGCGGGCAGCGGCGGCCTGTCGCAGCAGCGCAGCACCGGTTGCGCAGCGCTGCGCAACCGGTGCTGCGCATGCGCAGCCGACCGGCCCGCTGCTGCGCGGCGAGTTCCGCCGGCGTCGGCAGCGGGGCCGACGGGCCGTGTCCGGGGCCTGCGCGGGGCGGGGTGTGATCCCGTTCGCACCGCCTCCCACCTGCGGCGGGGAGTTTGCGTCGCACCCGCTGCGCAGCAAACTCACCGGCCATGCGCAGCCGCTGCGCGGGTGGCTGCATCGCGCAGCGCAGCGTCGCAGCCCGGCGGTCGGTTGCGCAGCCGGCGGTTGCGCTGCCGGTCGCAGTCGCAGCGCCCCCGCTGCGCGGGTTGTCGCAGTCGCAGTAGCAGCGTGTAGCAAGGGTCGCCTTGCTACACGGAGAACAGCAGCACGCCCGGGTGCAGCAAGGGCAGCCTTGCTGCACCCGTGACCGTCCGGTTCGGCGGGCGGTTGCACCGGTGTGACGACCTCCCCGCTGCCCTGGCTGCCGATCCCCTCCTCGCTCGACGCCGGGCCCGAGCCAGCGCCCGGGGATGAGCTGACCGATAAGGAGCGCGCCGGGCTGCAGCTGGCCGCCGCCGCGGGTGAGCGAGCGGCGGCCTGGGTGCGGGAGCTGGCCCGCCGACAGCCAGTCGAGATGCACGGGCGGGTGCTGGAGCTGACCGCCGAGGCGATCGAGCAGACCTGCACCCGCGAGATCATCCCCGGCAACGACGCCGACCTCACCGCCGAACTGCGCTACCGCCTGGACGGCAGCATGCTGCTCGGCGCGACCAACCTGGAGACCGTCCCCGAGCTCACCGGCGGGGAGCGGATCGCCCTGGCCGCCGTCGCCGCCCTCGCCCTGGCCATGCCGGGCACCGCGCTCACCCGATACGACCGCGAGCTGCCCCACCTCGCCCAGGTGATGGACGACGCGGTCGCCGCTGGCCGCGCCGCCCAACCCGGCCAGTGAACCCCAGCAGCACCGGAGCCCGGCCCGGCCGGGCCCGGCGGGCACTCGGCCCCGGCGCAGACCGGGCCCTGGCCGACACCGTCCGCGCGCCCCGCACCCCGCCCCCGTGGGCGCAGGACCGGCCGCTGGCGCCAGGCCCGCCAGGCGCTGATCGAGGCCATAGCCCGCCACCACCACGGCACCCTGCCCACCGGACCGCCGGACGACCGACCGTGGTGATCACCACCGCCCGTACCCGGGAGAATGAGCCGGGTGACCAGCACCCAGCCTCTGCCCCGCGGCATCAGCGCCCTGATCCCCGACGCCCGCGCCAAGGCCACGCCCGGCGAGAAGGCGGCCGCCCAGCTCCTGCACCTGCGCACCGCGACCGTCCCGGTGCCGGTCCTCGCCGCGGCCGCCGAGCTGATCGCCCCGCATCTCGAAGACCCGGACCCGGCCACCCGCGAAGCCGCTGGCGCCGTCCACGCCCGCCTGCTCACCGCCATCGAGGACGCCGCGCCCGACCAGTAGCCGGCCGACCGGGGCCGGATGTCCCAGCACTGTCCCAGCCCGCGCGCAGAACACCGTCACCAGGGAAGAGGCCTGGGACTGTCCTAGCGAAACGGTCGAAACCGGACCCCCTGAGACACGGGTAGGACAGGCCTGGGACAGCCCCGTCCCAGCCCCGGCGAACCCGGTGACCTCTGACAGGTGATCTTGACCGTTTGCCGGGCGAGTCTGACTGCCTGATCCAACAGGCAGGTCCCACGTGTTTTCGGAGGTGAACCTGCTCCACCGGGGCCGGCAGTCGTGCCGTGCAACGGTGCCCGGCTATCGGCTTCCCTATTCGAGCAGCCCCGCGTGAAGATGGTGTCCCCGGGGCGGCGCGGGCCGCGCGACCCCGCCACCGCTTGGAGGGATCCGTGCCCCAACCCGCGCGACTGATCTGGGCCAACAACCTCGACAACCCGGCTGGCGTCACGCTCGCCGGGACCGGCCACTCCGAGCCCATCGACCTGACCGCGGCGGAGGCGGTCTTCCTCTCCGTCGTCGTCGGCGCCCCCCCCCGCAGGACTTTCTACAGCCGCCCATCGGCTTACCGCAGCCCCGGCTCACCGTCAGGCTCCAGGTGCGCGACGCCGGCGGCACCTGGCTCCCCATCGCATCTGTGGAACCCCGCCTTCGGTATGGGTTTGAGCCGGAGCCCGAGTCCATCGCCCAGCCCAACGGTTATGTCTCCGTGGGACTCTCCCTTTCCCAGATCCAGAACAACACCAGGATCGTGCCGATCGTCCTGCCGCCCACCGCACGGATCCGCTGGGACGCCCACCGCGCGGAGGGCTCCAAGCGGCCGCACACCTATCAGCCCGTGCCCTTCGGGCAGACCGTGATCTCCCTGTACGGGCGCTGACCGCACCGCCGTACCTGCCCGCGCATCGCACAGACACCAGGACCGCTGCAGAGGCCACCCTTCCCCAGGTCGAGATCAAGCGGCAGGGGCCCGCAGGCCGTCAAGATCACTTGGCAAATGGTCAAGATCACCTGTCAGAGGACACCCGGTCGCCCGGCCGACTGGCGACACAACCCCCACAGGAAACACAGGCAGGCCACTCCACCAGGGCGAACACGGCCCCTATAACACAGCCCCCACAGGGCGAAACGGACATACCTGCCCAAGATGTCGCGGCGGAACACAGCCATCACACAGGGCACGACACAGCCCCCACAGCCCCCACCGACCCGGCCGCAGGGCGAGGACCCGAGCGCCGCGCGCCCGGCCTTCACACCGGTCCGCCGTACCAGCTGTTCGGATCCAGGCTCAGTGGCGGCGCGCAGCCGGCCGGGACCGCGGGGGCAAGGGGGGTGTCCGGGTCCCGGCCGGGGGAGGCTTCGGCCGTGCGGGGGCGCGGCCACTCTGCTCGGCAGCCCTGTCTTGGGGACGGTGGGGTTGCCGTGCCGGGAATGCTAGACGCGCGCGTCGGTGGTGAACAGGGCTGCGACCTGCGATTTTTCGGCCGCGAACATGCCAGGTGCCTGACCGGCCGCTGGCTGTTCTACGGCTCGGGCACGGCCGGTGCCCCGTGTCATATCAGCGGTCGCACGCGCCGTCCGGTGCCGCGCTGGGTGTCCGCTGGGCTTTGAGGGCGAGAGCGGTGGCGGTGGCGGTCTCGGCGTGGCCGAGCGCGGCCAGGGCCGGCAGGAAGTCCCCTTCGGAGGAGAACTTCGCGGCTTGGTCGAGGAACATCTCGACCGTGTTCCAGTGGTCGTCGGTCTCGATGTCGTACGCGGTGCGCAGGTGCTCGGTGGCGGCGGTCAGCAGGGCGGGCCAGCCGTCGTGGTCGGCGAGGTGCAGCCCGGTCAGCGGGGTGAGCCACAGATCGGCGTGGGCGCGCAGCGCCTGGTCTGGTTCGCGGTAGTCCACGGCGAGTCCGCAGGCGGAGGTCAGTACGGCCTTGGTGCTGGAACGCATGGTCAGGCCGGCGAACCAGGCCTTGGGTGGTGGGGTGTGGTCTGCGCAGACCTGGACGGTCAGGGCGAGGCTGTCGTCGGGATCGCTGTCGGTGCCGGTGTCGGGCAGGTGTCCTTCGACGACGGTGGTGGCTCGGCCGGGGCATCGGTGGATGTTGCGCATGCTCGTCACGTCGCCGCGCGTCCACCGCCGCACGCGGGTGGGGCGCTGCTCCTGTAGGGCGGCGCTGATCTCGTAGGGCAGCTGTTGGGCGAGGCGCGCGATCGGCTTGAGGAGGTTCGACCACGGCGGGTCGTGCTTGTCGTCGTCCAGATCGCTCAGCGGTAGACCGAGCGCCCTGTCCGGGTCCACGCCGCGGTGCGCGGCCCCCGCGCGCACGCTGTTCAGGGTGCGGACCAGCTGTGTGTGCTCCTCCTGGTTCAGCGCCCGTACGGTGGCGTTGCGGGCGGCGTAGCGCTTCTCGGCATCGACCTGCAGCAGGTCGATCAGGCCGCCGAGCGTGGGTTCCGTGAACAGCGGCTTCAGCTCTGCGAGCGACAGCGGCGGCTGCCCGGCGACGACCCGGTCCAGGACCGTCATGCCGACCACCGCGTAGGCGGCGGCCTGCTGCCACAGCATCCGCTCCAGGCGGGAAGTGAAGGTGAACGCTTCGGCCGCGACGCCCGACAGCACCTCGAAGTGCAGCGGCAGACCACCGCCGGCCGCGTCCAGGCGCCGCTCGGCGGCCTCCGTCGTCGTGGTCAGCCGCTCGCCCGTCGCCTCCGCCGACGCCAGCTCGTGCACCAGGCTCCCGACCGTGTCGTCGAACACGGCGATGACCTCGTACTCCACCGCGCTGAGACCCGACAAGCTCTCCCTGCTCGGGAAATCCACCCTTGTTCCCCTCCCACCACGGCCTATTGTCCGTCCGACGGCTCCACGCTAGCCCCCGGCGGTCACCGAGCGCAGGCGAACCGCTACGACCGTTCCGGAGGACCTCAGCCGGGGGGCGATTTATGAAACCGCCGCAGGTCAGGGGCCTGTGGCGGGACAGTCAGGGCCGCTCAGATCTGCCGGTCCGGGTCGGAGAAGGTCAGCCCGCCGGGCGAGAGGCGGCGGCGGGCCGGGGCGGGTCCGGCCACGGTCTCGCCGGGCGGCTGGCGGAAGTCGGCACCCTGCTCGACCGGCAGCAGCCGGCGCCCGCCGGACTGGGCGGGCAGGGGCGCGTCGGTGGCGGACTCAGAGAAGGCGGGCAGGGAGAGCCTGCGGCGGTCGGTCATGATCACCAGTCTCGCAGCCCGGACGGGACCGGGTAGGCCAAACCGCTACCAGCGGTGATAGCGGTTTGGCCCTGGCCAACAAACAAGAGCCCGGCCAGCTCGCGGCCGCCGGCGCCGTCCACGCCCCCTTGCCCGCCGCCAAGGACGCGCACCCGACCAGTAGTCCGGATGCCCCACCTTTCTCGGTCCGTTTTACGGCCGTAAAACGGACCGCCAGAGCTGCGCCCAGGCCACGGGCTTGTAACTACCGGGGTGCGTCAGACCGGCTGTGTCTCGGGGTCGCGGGTGCAGAGATGCGCGGTGGGGCAGGCCGGGCAGCCGCGGACGTCGACCAGGTCCGCGACGGCGTCGAAGAGCTCCTGGGCGCGTTCGACCGAGCCGACGCCCTCGAACGTCGCATACTCCTCGGCGGTGCCGACGGTGCCCTCGGCCAGGTGGGAGCGCAGGTAGGCGAGGGCTGCGAACCTGTCGGCGCCCAGGGTCCGCGGGTCTCCGGGGATGCACGCCTTGGGCACCAGGTCGCTGGCGATGTCGCCGCCGAACAGCCACGGGTCACCGGGCTTGGCGGGCTTGCCGACCACCACGCGCAGCACGGTGTCGTCCTCGCCGTCCGGTTCGACCAGCAGCATGCCGTTGGCGTGGAGCTCGTGGACGGTGCCCCGCACGTCCACCGCCTCGGCCGTACCGCCGAGCATGGCCGCGAGTTCACCGGCGGGCAGGTTCCCGACGCTGCCGTCCGTGCGGCGCAGCCGCAGGGCGCCGCCGTCGAGGGCCACGTCCAGCCACACGGCCTGCACCGGGATCTTCGGCCCGTAGACGGGGCGCAGCCGGACCAGACGACGCATCAGGCCGAGGGCCTGCGCGGAGAGGCCGGGGTCGGCGGCGGCCCGCTCGGGGTCGAGGTCCGGGGCTGGCGTCATCCACCGGTCGTAGCCGGGCGGCTGGAGCTGCTGGAGGGTGTACTCGGCTGCGGTGCGCTCCCGGCGCGGCTTGCCCGGCTTCTTGCGGCCCACGGGGGTCCTTCCAGATCAGCGTGCGTGACGGGGCCATTGAACACTCGCCGCAGCCGCATGATTCCCCCGGGTAGCAGCATCGGGCGGACGGGCCGGCCCTGGCCGAAGGCGTACGGGCCGCCCGGGTTGCCAGCCGCACCTCAGGGAGTCGACGCGCGCGGTCAAGGCTCCCGGCTGCAGGGCGGTGGGCCGGCCCTGACTTCACCACGACGCGGGACGCGACCCCGGCGCCTGGCCGATGATGTGACCTGCCCGGCGCCAGCGTGTGCGCGGGCTGTCGGCACTCACGCGGCGCAGTCCTTCACCGGGTAAAGCTTGGCGTGCAGCAGCCGCGCCTCCCACCACGGATCGTCCGGGGCGGAGACCGGAGCGGCCACCTGTTCGCACTTGGTCGGGGCGGGCACCACCCGCGGCAGTATGCGGTGCCGGAGAGTGCGGCGCCATCTTGCCCTGCTGTTCGAGTGAGTTTTTCAGAACCAACGTCTCAGACTCACACGATCAGCCGATGTTATGTCAGTCATCAAATCTACCGTTTTGCGAACAAACGTCACCTATCTGACAAAACGGAGATTCCGGTGTCCTCACTCGTCATTCCAGCCGTACCGGCTCCGGCCACCAGTCCTGATACCGCGACCGACGCGCTACTTCTGGATGTGCCGCGCGGAGACTTGCGCCGCGTCCTCGCCTATCTCCTGTCTCCCTCACACCATCAATACGCCGCGATCATGGATGTCCTCGACAACGCCGCGGGTTACCTGACGCTGGCCCAGGTCGCCGAAGGGCTCCAGGCCCGAGGGCACGATGCGACCCAGACGGCCGTGGCGGCCCGGCTCGACCGGCTGCATCGACACTTCGAGGCTGTGCGGCCCGATCCCGCCAACGACTTCGCCCGGCTCGAGGACCTTCGGGCCACCCGCTGGCGCTACCACCTCACCACAGCCGGACGCATGGTCCACCGGTTCTGGGGCCGCCTACGCGAGGAGAACACCGGAGCGCGGGAAATCCCTCTTACCAGCCTGCAGGCCATGGCGGACGGGCTCGGTCACCTCGCGCGCGACCGTCTGTCACCCCAGGAAGTCGCGCGGCAGGTGGAGGCGCTGTTCCTTGCTCATGACGCGTTGGACCAGGCGATGGAGGCCAGCGCGGATCACCTATCGGACCTGGCGAACCGGTTCAACTTGGACCGCGACGAGGCGATCGAGTTGAAGCGGCTCCTGGTGACGTACGCGACCCATGTCGCTGCCCAGGTGCACGACGCGCTCTTCCAAGCATTCGATCTGCTGACGGATCTACGACCGCGTTTCGCTGAGTTTGCGGCCGTCGCGGCGTCCCAGTCCAGGGCTGCCGAGCTGGTCGCACGAGGCCATCTGGCGGCCGCTCGCGGGACTTGTGAGGAGCACTGGGTCCAGCTACTGGAGTGGTGCCGACCGGTGGAGGGGCGGGCCGCTCGGTTCACCCGTGGTCTGGTGCTGGCGATCCGGCCGCTGCATCTGAACCTGCGCCGGCTTCAGGGAAGCGGCCCCACATCGTTGCGGTCCAAGGCGTTGCAGCTGGCCCGGGTGTGCGAGGACCGAGAGTGGGGGCCTCGGGTGAGCGCGGCGGCGCTGGGGGACCACGGGTGGCTGAAGCTCACCGGCTGGAGCGAGGACGGTGACGGGGCTTCCTGGCACGACGGACCGGTGGTCGGTATCGGCTCCCTGGAGCGGACCGCTGCGCGCTCGGGAAGCGTTAGCGGCTCCGTGGCGCGTGCCCGCAGTCGCAGTGAGGCCCAGGCACTGCTGGAGGAGGCCGAGCGTGAACAGGCCATGGCCAGGGCAGCAGCCATCGCCGAAGTGCTGTGCGGTCGGGCACCGTTGTCTCCAGAGGCAGGCCGGGTGGCGCTAGAGGCCGTGACTGCGGCCCTGTCCAGCCACGGACGGGACGGGATGCGCAGCGGTACGGACCGCAGCCGCCAGTTGGTGTGCACGGTGAACCTCTCGGCGGACACTGGCCGGCTGACAAGCCAGGACTGGTCCGCTCTGCTGCCGGGGCATCAGGTCGCCTTTCACCAGGCCGGCTCGGCTGCACCCGCCAGGCCCATGTCGGGAGGAACGGCGTGAGCGGGCTTCGCCAGGAGGCGCGGATGGAAGCACCGGAGGTGAGCCGGCTGCTCATGCGGCGGCCATGGTTGCTGGCGGGCCGTGATGACGCGGCCATCGAGGCCGTCCACCGGTTCGAGGATCACGTGCGCTCGCTGGTGCGGGATCTGCAGTGGCGACTGGTGGTCGAGCCAGACATGGTGCGCCTGGTCAAGAGCCCGCCGACGCGGCTGGGTGACCGGTTGCTGTCCGAGAGCGCGGCGACTCGCTGGATGTGGCTGTGCGTGGCCGCCATCGACGAGCTGCCGTTCGTAACGCGGACGGCAGACCTGGTCGCCGCCGCGCGGGAGGCGTCTGGCGAGGTCCGAATCGCGTATACCGGCAGTCGAGAGGATCTGCGGAAGCTGCGGTGTGGCATCGAGATGCTGATCGAGCGAGGGGTGGTGGAGATCCTCGACGGCACACTCGATGAACTTGAGGACGGGGACACCAGTGCCTTGCTGAAGCTTCGTCACGACCGGCTGCTGTCGCTGATGGGTAACACCGGGCCCCTTCACGCGGACGGCACCTGGCTGGTCGACCCGGCGAGCGAGCCCGAGCGGTGGATCGAGGAGGGCGCGGCCGAAGCGGTTACCTCCGCGAAGGTCCTGCGCCGGCTGGTGGACGACACGGTCGTCCACTGGGGTGACCTGGACCTGCCTGAGGAGCACTGGCTGCGCACCGAGCTGCAAGGCAAGGTGGCCGAGGTCGCCGAAGCCCTGGGGATGTGGGTGGAGGAGCGGGCTGAGGGGGTGGCGCTGGTCTTGGACGGCGAGCACGCGGGCCTGCGCGGGCACTCGTTTCCGAACCGCGGCACCGTCCACCACGCTGCGGTCCTGGTGCGCGACCACGCCCTCGCTGCCGGCCGCCGTGAGGGGCCTGGGCAGCCGGGCCCGGGCTGGCGGTCGGTGTCGGCCGGCTCCGTCGCCGACTTGCTGGCCAGGGGGGCCGGCGTCCACCGCTGGTGGGCAGAGGAGTACCGCCGCAGCATCCCCCGCTTGGCCGATGAGGTCCGGTCAATGTGGGCGCACCTAGGGCTGTTGCGGGTCTCCGCTGGTTACACCGACCGGTGGTGGTTGTCGCCGGCCGTCGCCCGCTGGGGCACGCCGAAGGAAGCCGAAAACACGAGCGAAGGGCAGACCGCATGACGACCACCACGTTCACTCAGGAGACCGGCCCAGGTACGGGCGGCGAGCTCGATGACCCGGAGCGGCCCATGTCATGGGACCGCCACGAACGACGTTGGCACTTGACAGAGGTCGGCGTCAGCAACGTGTGGAAGTACACCTGCGAGGTGTGCCGCATGGACTCCGGGCGGCTGATGTGGCTGGCCAGCAACGGCGTCGGCAAGACCACACTTCTGGAGATGACGGTTCCGTTCCTGCTTGACCTCGACACCGACCCACGCAAGCTCTCGGTGGGCACCGGCCGCCACGCCCGTGTGGAGGAGTGGATGCGTCTGGGCGCCGACGACAGCACCACCCGGCGCATCGGATACCTGTGGCTGGCCTTCGAGGGACCGCGCAGCGGTCGCAGCCACGGTGAGCGGCAGTCCTACGGTGTTCGGATCGAATTCACGGCCAACGCCACCCAGCCCGTCGTCCTGGTCCCCTTCCGACTGCCCGAGGTCGCGGTCACCTCACTGACCCTGCACGGCGAGGACGGCGACGCCGTGACGCGCGAGGACTTCGCGCAGCAGGTGAGCAATGCGGGCGGCCAGGTGTTTTCGGACACCAACAGCTACCGGGCAGACCTGGCACGGCGGCTGTTCGGCTGCGCGGTGGTGCAGCTGACGGACCTGTGCACCCTCATCCGCCGGCTTCGCGATCCGCGCCTTCTCCAGAGCACCAAGGTCAGCGACGCACAGAAAGCCCTGAGCGATGCCCTACCGAACGTGAGCGAAGCCCTGGTGGCCGCAGTCAGCCAGGCCCTCACCGAGGCGGCGGCGACGCGGGCCCGCTACGAGCACCGCCGCCGCACCGCGGACCTCACCGCCGACCTCGCGTACCGCTGGAGCGGACACTGCGCCGCCCTCGTGGCGGATCTACTCGGTGGCCTCGACGCCCGCATCGACGAGAACGCCCGTTCCCGCTCTGCTTTCGAGGCCGCCGCCGCAGCCCTCGCACTCGCCCAGAGGGAGCATCGGTTCGCCCAGGATGACCTAGCTGAACGCCAGGAGCAGCATCGCGAATGCAAGGCCACCGAGCAGGCCGCCCGCGACGAGGCCATGCGAAGCGACGAGCAGATCACGGCGACTCGCAGGGAGATCGGTGACTGCGAGAACCTCGTTACCGCCAAGCGCCAGGCGCTGCACTCGGCGGTGGCAGCCGATGGGGTCGCGCACGCGAGCCTGCTCCAACAGGCCCGGGTCCTCGAGAACGACATCAACGCCCTGGCCGCGCGGGCACACGGCTCGGAGACCACGCTGCTGCTGGCGGAGCAGCCCGTGACGGCGCGCGGGATCAACCGCCCCGACCTGCTGTTCGGCGGCGAGGTCCTGCCGCAGGCGGACCGCGCCGACATCCACGCCGATCCGGCGGCCCTGGAGCGGATGCGGACGGACGTGTATGAGTCCGCCGAGCGCCACCGGCAGCGGGCGGCTCAGGCCGAGGTGGTCCTGGCCGACCATGCCGAGGTCGCCGATGCGGACGACCAGGCACGCCAGGCGCGGGCGCTCGCGACCATGCAGGCTGAGCGGGCGGCGCAGGACCGGGAGAAGAGCGAGGCGGCGCTGGGCGTGGCACAGGCCGAGGCTGCTGCGTACACAGGCGCCGTCGTGAGCTGGGCAGCGGCGCTGCCCGGGTTGGGGCTCACTCCGCACCCGCGGCCGCCGCAGAAAATCCCGGGCACAGAACTGTTCACCCCCGACGGGATCCGGCAGTGGGCCGAGGAGTGCGGGGGACTCGAACCGGCTGCGGTGCTGGCTGCCGGCCAGGAGCTGGCCCGCCACGCGAAGGCGGTGTCGGGCGGACTCCTGGCGTGGGCCCGGGAGCGGGCGGCCGTCCATGAGCAGGCCGCCACCGAGCGGCGCCAGGACGCGCAGGCCGCCAGGCGGGAGTCCCACGCATACGCCAACGGGCGCCTGCCCGCCTTCCCCGTTCCCGCCTGGGCCTCTCCGGCTGACGAGGATCAGGCATTCGGTGCGGCCCTCACCTGGGCCGCCGACGCTCCCAGCGCGGGAGCGGAACGGGATCTGCTGGAGGCGGCGATCGCCGCGACGGGCCTGCTGGGCGCCACCCTGGGCCAGGCCTCCATCGAGGTCGCCGGGGCCTGGCGCATCGACCTCGACGAGAACGGCACCGAAGCGGCGGGTGGCTTGGACCAGGTACTGGCCGCACTACCCGGCCACCCTCATGCCGAGGCCGTCACCCGGGCGCTGCGCCGGGTCACGTTGGCCGACAGCGCAACCCACGCGGCGGACACCTCCCTGGCCATCGGCAGGGACGGCACCTACCGCACCGGACCCGCGCTCGGTCGTATCCCGGGTGCCGATGATCCCGCCGTACTACGGCGGGCCCATCTGATCGGGCTGGACAGCCGGCAGGCCGAAGCCGCCCGTCGTGCACGCGAGGCCCGCCTGCGGGCGGACCGCCTCGACCACCAGGCCCAGCGGCACCTGCAGGTCCGCGATCTGTTCAGTGCCCTTACCGACGCACTGGGCACAGTCATCGGTGCCCTACCCGATAGCGGGCTCCTTGACGATGCCGAGCGAAACCGCGCCGCTGCGGCGCTGATCGCCGACGGCTCGGAGGAGCAGGCCGCGCAGGCCGACGAGAAGGCGCAGCTGGCCGAGGCCGCACATGACACCTGCCTGGCACGGTGGCGCACCCGGGCCGAGGAGCTGGGCCTGCCCGGGGACGTGGAGCGGCTGCGTCGTGCCCTGACCACGACCCGCGAAGGCGGGCGCGACCTGACCGAGGTTGCCGACGGGCTGGCCCGGTTGCTCGAGCGAGTACGTGACCTGGCCGACCAGCTCGCTGACCACGCCCTGGACCAGGGCCACCACGAGGGGGCGGTTCTCGACCTGCAGGCGAACATCGACCGGCGCAATACCCTGCGGGCCCGGCTGACCGCACAGCTGGCGGCCCGCGATGCTGCCGACCGGGGCATCCACCTCGACCACCAGGCTGCCGTCGACGCCTTGGACGCAGCCGCCCGGGCTCTGCGACGGGCCATCTCCCGGGAGAAGGAAGCCGAGCTGGCCGCTCGCAACTGCGAGCTAGACCTCGCCGGCGCCCAGGCCGCGCAGACCGGCCAGGAGACGATCGATGCCGCGCTCACCGCGCTGCGTACTGTCCTGGAGGCCAAGGGCGTAGCCGGTGCCATCGGGGTGGACCCCGCGCTGCCCGTGGACGATCTGCGCGCCACGCTGTCCGAACGCCTTGGCGTCCTGCCGCGCAGCAACGGCGGGGAGGTCCACGCCGCAGCCGACCTGCTCGCCGCGCACCTTCGGGACCAGAGCATCGAGGACGAGTGGAGGCTGGAGTGGGAGAAGGGTGAGAGTCCGGGCGGTGTCCTGCCGGTGCGCCTGGCCCGGCCGGGCGCCGCCTACGCCCCGCCGAAGGCCGCCGACCTCACCGCGGCCGCGAGTACGAGTGCCGAGCAGGAGCTGAACGCCGCCGAACAGGAACTCTTGGACAACATGGTGATCGGTGAAATCCCGGCCGCGATCGGGGCCGCCTGGCAGGAGCTGGAGCAGTGGATCCGGCGCACCAACAAGCTCATGCGCATGGCCGCGGCCTCCTCCGGTGTTGGGGTGCAGATCCGGCGGAGTCTGCGGCCGGGCTTGTCTCCGGGACTGCGCCGTATCCATGAGCTGACATGCAAGGACTCGCGGGCCTCGCGCACTCCCGAGCAGGAGGCGGAGGTCCGGGCCGAACTCCTCGCCCAGTTGCGGCTGTCGGACGAGCACGTGCGGGTGTCGGCGGCCGACACCATCGAGCGGCTCAAAGCGATCGTCGACATCACCTCGTGGATCGATCTGTCCTACATCGTTCAGAAGCCGGGCCAGCCGGAGGAGAAGCTGACCGACCGCAGGACCACCGTGTCCGGGGGCGAGCGGCGGCTGGTCATCCTCGCGCCCATGCTCGCAGCGCTGGCGGCCGAGCACGACAAACTCGACCCGGCGGCGCCGCGGCTGGCGGCGCTGGACGAGGTCCCCGCCGAGGTGGACGCCGCCGGCAAGGACGGCCTCGCCCGCTACCTGTCCCACCTAGACCTCGACCTGCTGTGCACCAGCCACGGGTGGGACGGCTCCCCCGGATCGTGGGACGGCATCGACATCTACGCCTTGGAGAAGCTACCGGACGGCACCGTGGCGTCCAGTCCGATGCATATCCGAGAAGCCCGCCTCGTCCAGGCATTGGAGGGGTTGCTTGCCCAGAGCGGCGCGTGAACGACTGCAACATGTGCCCGGGCGCCTGTGAAGGCGCCCGCTTGTCCGCGCTCACCACGCCCGACCTGCTCTGGCTGTGGGAGCAGATCGCCGCGCGCGCCGACAAGCGCGGAGACCGGTCCCTGGTCAGCGGGCACATGAGCGTCGCCGTCCCCGCCGACCCGCGTCAGGCCGCCGCGGTTGGCCGTCTCGTGTCTCCTCGGCCACCACTGGGCGGGACCCGGATCCGGGCCGATCTGGCCCGGCTAACCGAGAATCTGCGCGGCCACGGTCCCCGTCTCACTCCGGCGGCCGTGGCCGCGCACGCCCTGCACCGGCCGCTAGGTCTCGCCGCTCAGGAACTGCAGGCGGCGCGCGAGCGCGCCCGCGACCTCGCGGACTTGGTACGGACACGTCTCATCGGGCTGCCGAGAAGTGCCCGGGTGCGGCCCGATCCGGAGGCAGCGCTCGCGGTACTACGCGGCAGCCGTTGGCTGCACCGCCTCGCTTCGGACGCTGATGGTGAGGAGTTGGTGGAGCTAGCGGTCCGCGCCCTGGCCGCTTTACCGCCGCCTGGAGAGCGGATCGACCGCAGGGTGCTCGCCCAGCGGCTCACCGGCTCTCCCAAAGCACTCGACCGCGGGAGTCTGCTTGCGGGCCTGATTCTCGCGCTGGCCTCCGCCGGCGGTGCTGTCGCCGACACCAGTGACCAGCGGACCGCCTGGAACGGACTCGGTGTCGACTTCGACCAACTCACCGGTGGGCTGCTGTGCCTCAACGTGTTGCCCGACGGTTGGCTCCTGCCGGCGGACGAGCCTGTCACCGTGACCCCCCACACCCTGGCTCGCTCCAGGTGGGCTCAACCGCCGGATCCGCAGGCCTGGGTGTTTGTCACCGAGAACCCGTCCGTCGTCGCAGCCCTTCTGGATCTGGTGCCCCTGCCGCGTGGGGCCCGGCTGGTATGCACTATCGGCACACCGTCCGCGGTGGAGGTCGCCGCGATCGCGCGCCTGGCCGAGGCCGGATGGCGCATCGCGGTCCGCGCCGACTTCGACGTGGCAGGCCTGCACCACGTCAGCGCCGTCACCGTTGCTCAGCCCGCCGCTCAGCCCTGGCGCATGGCCGCCGACGACTACCGGCAAAGCCTGAACGTCGGTGCCGACCGGTGGACCTACCCGCTGGACCCGGCACACCTTCCGCCCACCCCATGGAACCCGGCACTAGAGGTGGCGATGCGCCGCCACCGGCGGCCCGGCTTCGAAGAGGGCCTGCTCGATACGCTCCTCGGTGACGTCCTCACCGGACATCCACCGCAAGCCGCACCGGCCCCGCCACGAGAGCACACGTGAGCTGGCCGCCGCCGGGGCTGAGGTCGGCTTGAGCAGCGGTCAGCTCGGAGCCCATGGAACGTTCCCGCGCCCCTTGTTTGGGTCGGCCAGCAGCTCGGCCGCAGGCGCCAGGCTGATCACGAGCTGTCTTGCCTGGCGCAGCCGTTCCGTCATCGGCGGGATCGCCTCTGCCGTGTCGTAGCAGCGTTGGCGGACCCGCTCGGCCAGTTCGTCGGTGTCACGGCCCAGCGGGTCCAGCAGTGTGCCTTGGCGCTGGGAACTCATGAGGTGGCCGCTGAGATGGCACAGGGTGTTCGGCAGGCGCTCGAAGAGCGCGATCAGCCCGTCGAAAGCCTCGGTCAGGGCCATCGGGTTCAGGGTGGGGCCCGTCATGGCGGCTTCGTTGAACCCACGCAGCACCTGTGCGGCCCGGACAACCAGCGTCTCCGGATTGGTGCTGTTCGCCGGGGCGGCCGCTTCGATAGTGAACTCCGTCATGCCCGGGAACGTATGAAGGAGCACTGACGTGCTGTCTGGTAATCGGAGTAACGCAATCGTCTGAGGGTGACGCGCCCACTCGTTCGGCCGCCGCCAGCTTCCGGCCTGCCCGTGCCAGGGGACAGAATAATCGCTTCGTTCAAGCTCTGTTGGCGGTGCCCTGCAGGCACCGCTCTCGCCCTGGACGGTTGAGCGCCCCGGTGGCCCGGCCGCACGGCGCCCTCACCTCGTTGGCCACCGAGGTGGCGGTGCCGGACGGCTGCGCCGGGAGCTGCGGCACGCCCAGGCGCACCTTGCCGACCGTCCATACGCTAGCCAGGCCGCACCCTGATCCCAGGGCTGACTCTGCCCGGCCGCTGGACTCACTCGCCGGGTCGTCCGCCGTCGCCGGGCAGGAGGTTCTACTGCGGCAACGAGTGGCCGATGCTGTCCTTCCACAGGGTGCGGGCGTGGTCCAGGTGCAGCAGCGCGATGTACCACCACAGCGCGCCTTCGGCCGAGTCGCCCACGGTGGTGCGGCGTGCGGCGCTCTGGGCCTCCTGCAGAGCACTGCTGACGTTCCACCACGCCGGGGCCGTGCTGTCCAGGGAGGCGATCCGGCGCCGGACGCTCTCGCTGACCGTCTCCCACAGCGCTTGCAGGCTGTAGCGCAGGGAGCGCTCGTCGGGCGCGTCCGCTTGCGTCGGCGGGAGGGTGGGATCGAGGACGACGCGCCCCCAGGTGTTGATGTACTGGGCGATCAGCGTGTGCGTGACGTGTCGCGGCGGAACCTGCGGACCGGCGACGACTGTGCCAAGGGCGGCTGGCGCGTTCGGGGAGGGCTCGAGGAATCCGGCCTGCGCCAGCAGCCGCGCGACGGGCAGGCACGTGTCCTCGCAGCGGTGGAAGGGGCAGTGTTCGGGCCGCATCGCAGTGTCCTCCGTTAATCGAGCAGGTCATGCTAGCCGCCCCGTGAGCGCCTGCCGCCCGAGTCCGGCTAACGCGGCGCGGTGCCGTCGACGACGCTGATCCTGGTGACCGTGACAGGCGTGAACCTGTTCACCCGGGCGGCCAGGGGACGCTCCAGGAGACGGATCTGCACCCGCCAGGCCCTGCTCCGGCAGGTGACGTGAAGGCGCCCCTGTCCGTCCAGGCCGAGCGGAGCGACATTGTCGGCGACGTCCTCGCCCACCGCCGGCAGCCACCAACGGCTCAGCCCCGCGAACCACTCAGGTCTGCGAAGATCCATCTCACCGGCCCCTTTCTCCAGGCACGAGCGATGCCCCACGCCCGCCATCGTGCTACCAGAGCCGAAGGGCATCAAACCGGTGACCGATCCGCACGGTCGGTCACAGCTTGTTCCGTCCTGGTCAGCCGGCGAACGCCAGCGAGTTCAGCTCCGCAACCGTGGTCTGGCGCCGTTCGTCGTTGGTGCGGCCCCAGTGCAGGTTCGAGTAGTCGACGCGCCGGCCGCCGGGCAGCCGAAAGTCGATCCTGCATCCCTGCGGGGCCGCGGACCCACAGGTGCACCAGGTGTGTTCCGCCTGCCATCCCAGGCCCCAGGGCCCCTCGCACAGCAGCCGCAGGAGCTCCGGGCAGGGCGGACCGTCGGTGGTCTCCAGACGCAGGCCTTCCTGCCCGGTGGACCACACATCGGTGCTGTTGATCTCCCCCGGCCCCGCGGTCGCCCGGATGCGCCGCAAGATCGCGGATACGACGGACGCCTCCCCGCGGTCGGTGGCCTGGTAGGCGTGGTGCGCCGCGCGTTCCACCGGCGTCCAGGTGGAACCGGTGAACAGCACGGGGCCGCTGGTTGCCAGCAGCGCGCTGACCCGCTGCCACCAGCGGGTGTTGAAGCCGGTCAGCAGCACCTGGGCGCCGGTGCCCGGCCGGTAGAGCGTCACCCCGCCCGCGCCGACACGGCTGCGCAGGCCGGCGACGCCGAAGACGCAGTCGCGGGGGTCATCGTCCTCACCGGCCACGGCGGCCTGGATCGGCAGGAGCCGCTCGGCCCAGTACCGCACGACGTACGGCTCATCGAGCAGCCGGATGGTCAACCGCTCCGGCTCGGGGCGCACCTTCAGGATGCCCAGGGGGTGGGGTGACAGGCCGCCCATCTTGCAAGCCCCGAGGAAGACCGCGGCTTCCAGGGCGGCCTGGTCCGGGTGGCGGGCCACCGGGATCGCGCATCCGTCCTTGCCCGCCTGCCGCAGCACTTGCAGGGCCTGGTGGGTCTCCCCCGTGCAGCGCCGGCGGCAGTCCGTGGAAAGGTCCGTGGTCAACTGGGGCATCGTCAGCTCTCCGCGTCAGCTGTCCCCCCGATGCTGCCGACGCTGTGAGGCACGTGCCGCTGCGATCCTGCGGTGAATGATGAGCTTCTGGCCGGTCCTCGGCAACGGATACGGGGGTCTCCGCTGCGCGGCCGGGCGCTCGCGGGCCCGAGCCGATGGAAACGCACAGCACGGACCCGGTCAAGACGCCTCGCCCCACACCCGCGGCCATCACCCGCCCGGCCCGCTGGTGGACCGGGGAACGGCTCACCTCCGCCACCCCAAGCACGACACCACCCACTCCGTCCAAGCCGGTGAAGCCGCGAGCCGTTCTTCCGCGACCTCGATCCGGGCCACGCTGCGGCGCCACGCCCTGCCAGACTGGTCCGGCCGCAGGCTGCGGGATCAGGAAGGACGTGAGGATGCTCGAGTTCTGGGACCGGTCGACCGAACAGCGCCTCCTGCGCGCTCTCGACGCCTGCTGCGCCCTGCTTGGCGACACGCAGGAGTCGACGGCACGGCGAGCGGTCTTCCAGCGCCTGCTCGCGGTCGTCTTCGAGGCCGGGGCCGGCACCGACGACCCGATGAGCGAGCTGTATGCCGCCGACACCATGCTCAGCGAAATCCCACCCGGCACCGGCCTCGACGACACCCAGGCGCTCGCTTGGCTCAAGCAGGCACAGCAGCGCCGCCTGATCGCCTTCCTCGAGGAGACCGACTCGTGGGGCACCGGATACTCGAGCGAGGAGATCGACGAGCATCCGATGTGGCGCATCCACCAGCTTGGTGCGCTCCCGCGCCGGCTACGCCTACTGATCGCCAATACGGACACCAACAAGATCGCCCTCGCCCGTACGGTCGGCGTCCCGGCTCATCAGGTCGGGCACTGGGCCGCCGGGCGCTCCCGGCCGGGGCCCGCAGAGCGGGACAAGCTCGCGGCCGCGCTCGGCATCCACCCTGGCTGGCTCGCCGACAAGCTCGACGACCAGGCGCCGAGCGGCTGGTACCAGTTCGAGGACGGCTGTCCCTGCGGAGCCTCGGACGGCACATTCGCCCGCGAGCCGCTGGACGGGCCGTGCGCGGACATCGGCGCCCACGCCGAGTGGGGACTGTGGTGCGCCGGCGACACCACCGGCGGAAGCGGCTGCGGCCAGCCCTACCTGATCGACGGCGACCTTCTCTACCCCGCCCCGACCATGCAAGGCGGCTACGGCCACCGCTTCACTGCGGTTCGTGACGGCGTACGCGCCACCAGCAACTGCGGCCCCGAACTCACCGCACCCTGGCCCCATTCCCTGTGGAACAACCCAGCCGGCCCCAACCAACGCGGCCCGCTACGCCTGCCCGACCTGCTTACCCAGGCCCCGGGGCCGAGGTAGCTCCCCAACCGTTTCAGTCCCCCAGAACAACGTGGTCAATCCAGTGCTATCACCGGTGGTAGTGCATCGGTCCTGGCCAGCAGGGCCAAAGCAAATGGCCCGGGAAAATGCCCGGGTCAAACCAGACCGTTCCTGAAAGTTCTGCGCAGGGATAACTTTCAGGGGGGCTGTAACCCGCAGTCGGCATCAGCCGGCAGCGGCCAGCCCGGCCTGTTGGTCACGCCCGCCTGCGGTGGCCCTGGACTACCGGCGCAGCACTGCGGGGTTGAGGTCGAGGGGGAAGGGGTCGGTGAGCGCGCTGCTCTCGCCAGCCTGGACGATCCGGTCGACGTAGGCGCCGTCCTCCAGGTGGCCGAGGTGGAGGCGCGGGGCGGGGTCGAGTTCGAGGCGCCAGTAGTGCGGGATGCCGACGGCGGCGTACATCGCGGACTTGAGCACGGTGTCGGCCACGCGCGTGGACGGTGCGGTGACCTCGATCGCGACCAGGACGTCGCAGGCGCGAAGGGTGGAGTCGGCTGTGGCGGCCGCGTTGGCGTCGGCGACCACCAGGTCCGGGATCAGCAGCCCGTCCGGGACGAGCAGGTTGATCGCCGTCAGCACTTCGAACGGGGCGGCGCAGGCCCCGATGGCAGTGTTCAGGAGTACGGCCAGGCGGGAGCTGGCGCGCTGGTGGGGGACGTCGGGGTGCGGAGTCAGCAGGAGGGCCCCTCCGAGGAGTTCGACCCGGTGGTGGGTGTCCTCGGGCAGTGCCAGGACGTCGTCCACGGTCCACGGCCCGACATGGTGCTCAACGGCGGCGACGCTCATGGGCCCCATTGTCCCAAGGGCCATATGGGGAGACCGGGAGGAAGTCGACTATTGGGCGGCCGGCTGCTTGACGGCGTTGGTCATGTCGGCGACGAGAGCCTGGGCGTCATGGTGGGCGCGCTGCCACCAGGCGGCGCCTGGCTGCTGACCTGCGAGGCCGACTGCGGGCTTCACCGCTGCGGCCAGGTCGACGAACGCCTTCTGCAGCTGGACCGCCAGCTGGTCGTGGTCGGGCACGCCGCCGCGAACAGCCCGGCGCAGCGCGCGTGCGGCCTCCCCGAGGTTCTTCGCGGCCTCCACCGCAGTGGAGGCCGCTCGTGTTGCCGGTGCGGTGTCGGTGAGGAGACGGGCCAGTTCGGTGCGTTGTTCGGCGGTGAGCAGGGTGCGCAGGACGCGGGCGTACTCGGTGGGTTCGGTGGTCGCGGGGGACGCCGGGCCATCGGCGACGCGGGTTCGGCTGCCGGGTACGCCGGTCAGCACGCCCTGGCGCTTGAGCTCGGCGATGACGCCGAACACGGTGGCGGTGGTGGTGCCATGGAGGCGGGCCAGTTCCCGGACGGACGGCACGGTGTCGCCGGGGCGCAGCCGGCCTTCTCGGATGTCGGCGAGCAGGGCGTCGGTGAGCCGCTTGGAACGGCCACGGACGGCTTCCTCTTCTTCCTCGGGCTGTTCGGCGGAGGGGTTCGCTACTCGAGTGCGGCCGCCGGCCGGTCCGGTGAGCACCTTCTCGTCCTTCAGCAGGCCGATCGCGCCGGAGACCACGGCGGTGCTGACGCTGTAGGTCGCGGCGAGTTCGCTGCCGCTGGGCAGGGGTTCTCCTGGCTGCCACCGGCCGCTGCCGATCTCGGCGCGCAGCGCGGCCGCCAGGCGCAGGGTGCGGCCTTTCCTCGGCCCGGGGAGGTCGGCGGTGTTGGTGGTGGTGGCGTCCATGGTGGCTCCGGGTTCGTGTCAGTTCGGGCGGGTGACCGCAGCACGGGAGCGATGGTCGGGCCCTCCCGAGGGTTTCGGGCCGGGTGTCTTCAGGGGCGGGTGGCGAAGGCGATCTCGTACGGCGCCTGGCCTGCCACCGTGAGCACGCCGTCGAGCAGGGCGACCCATGGTGCATCACAGCCCTCGATGGCGGCGACGGACAGTTGGGCGGCCGCCGCCGTCGGCCGGTCGAGCCGGTCCTCGACCATGTCATCGGTGAGGATCTCGTAGGCCGCCTCGACACCGTCGAGCAGGCGCCGACGGCGCTCCTCCTCCCGGGCGCGCACACCAGCTTCGCGGGCTCCCAGCAGCCGGTCGACCGGGATCCGCAGCAACGACTCCAACTCGGCCAGGGTCGGCTCCTCGCACAGCCGGTCGATGCTCTCCTCATCAAGCGGCGGCTTCCCGGTGACCACGCGATCCAGCACCGTGATACCCAGCGCCGCAGACGCGCTGGCGTACCGCCACAGCAACGTCTCGATCTCCCGCCCGTACCGGAACGCATGGTGATACAGCCCGCTCAGCGCCTCCGTGTGGAAGCCGAACGGTGCCCCGTCGAGACGGCGTTCGGCGGCGTCGCCCATCGAACGGGCCCGGCGCTCCACCGCGAGCGCCGAATGCCACTCGTGCGTCAGGTCGCCCACCGCCTCGCTCAACGCGGCCAGGGCCTCAACCTCCGGCCCACTCAGCACACAAAGCTGATCCTTGCTCGGAAACTCCGGCATGAACTTCCCCTCTTTCCAGAACGACAGGACACCGGCGCCGCTGGCTCGCGTCCTCTTGATGAACTACCGGCCCGCCCCAGGACCCAGCAGAACGGGGCGCAGGCTGGTGTGCGGTGGTTCATCGGTACCGGAACTGCTGCTGAAGGCGGAGGACTTCGGTCTGCCAGTGTGCGTGGGCCTCGCTAGCGGGGGCGGGGACCTGTCGGCCGAGGCGGGAGGCCAGTTCGCGGTAGAGGGCCGGACGGTTGGTGTCGGTGACAGCCAGCAGCGAGGAGAGCAGCGGTTCGTCGGCTGCGGTGCCGTCTTCCACCCGCAGCAGGACCTGGATCTGGTCGTCGGGGTGGAGCAGGGTGCTGTCGAGCACGCGGCTCAACTTCGACCAGGAGGTGGCGGACCGCTCGCGTGCGGCCTTCTTCAACGCGCCGCGCATCCCGGCCGCCAGATCGGTCAGCGCAGCCGGTGGCAACCGACGCGGGGAGGGGATCTGCCGATCCGCACCACCGCGCGAGCGGGAGGAAGCCGATGATTCGGCTGGCGTGTTTCCGGGGACGGGCTGCTGGCGCTCGGCCCGGGCGAGCCACCGGTCGACTGCCTTGCGCTGGCCCGGGGTGACGTGGGCGCCGGCTGCGTCTGCTTCCTTGGCCAGGGTGAACACCTGGTAGCGCAGTTCGCGATCCGGAAGCTGGTCTGCCGTGCGTCCGAGGTCGCTCAGGATGCGGCTCATCCGTGCATGGGCGGCCCGGGCCCGGTCGTTTCGGATCGGCTCGGCGCGGACTGGGCGAGGCCTAGTGTGGTACGTCGGCTGGAGCCTGGCTTCGCGGGCGGTCTGGGCGGCCCGGCGTTTCACGTCCTTCAGGAATGCGGCGGCCCTGGCGGCGATCTCGTGCTGCTCAGCGGTGCGTTCGCGGGCGGCCTTGAAGTTCACCTGGGTGAGCAGCGACTTCACCGCCTCGGCCTCGCCGTCGCTCAGGGCCTGCGCCAGCCGCCCGAACAGGTCCGTGCGCAGTTGCTCCTGCTGCTCCAGCCACAGCCGTGCCTGCTCCAGTAAGCCGGCCACGGCCCGCGCTTCGGCGCCCTCGTACGGCCCGCCGGCCTCGACCGTGCGGCACTCGGATCGCACGATCGTCATGGAGCCGGACTTCAGGGCACCTTCCAGGTACTGCGCGGCAGTCGGCTGCCGGGTGTACATCGGCTGGAATGGCGTCCAGGCGGTGCGCTTCGCGGCGGCGAGGATCTCCTCAACAGCGGGGGTGCGGAAACCGTCCGGGGACATGTGGCACTCGTCGAGGCTGAACCACTCGGTGTCCCGGGCGGGGGCCTGGGTGCCGATGCGGACCCTGCGGGAGGTGCCGGCGCTGTCCAGACGGACCCGGTGGACGTACCGACGGCGGACCAGCGTGTCGACGTCGACCGGCACCGTCGTGCCGAGGACCGGCTCGATGAGGTCGTCGTCCCACACCGGGGCCACCGCTGCGTCCAGGTGCAGGCGCAGCCCGCGGTCCTGATGCTCGAAGGCGATGTCGACGACGGAGCCGAGCGGTTCGCGCAGGTGGACGGCGCCCTGGTGGTCATGGTCGAGGAGCCAGGCCGTGGCGGCGGACTTCACGTAGAGGTGGTCGGCGCTGGACACGTCCCGAGCCCTGCGCTCGCACACGTGCAGGCCGGTGGGGTCGGGGAAGTGGGCGAAGTGGCAGACCCGGTCGGTGTAGAGCTTCGTCGTCAGCTGGTCACCGCAGCCGCCGAGCAGCAGCCCGCACCAGAAGGTGTCCGCGGCGTGCTGTCTGCGGAAGGCGTCCAGCTCGATCGCTTCCAGCGGCAGGATCAGCGGCTCCTCCGACGCCGCGCTGCCCAACACCGCCGTCTGGATCCGCCGCTTGTCACCCGGCAACGACAACCCCCAACTCGGCTCTGACCATGGTCACTTCATCGTGCCACCTCGGTCCGGCCACGGGCTGGACAACGGCACAAATCGACCGCCCCGGAACGGCTCGGCCCGTACGCTGATGGCCGGGCCCCTCGCGATTCGAGCGTGAGGGGCCCGGCCATCTTCCCGGGGGTGTCCTGATTCCTGGTCAGGGACCGGCGATGATCCAGGTCACGAACACCGACCGCATGCCCTCGTGCAGGCGGTAGACGACGCTGATGCGGTCGCCGGTATCGGCGGCCGGGTCGGTGCGGGCGGTGTAGTCGTCGACTTCGGGGTCGGTGCCGCCGGGCACCGGGATGCCGAGCCGCGGGTAGAGGGCGAGGCGCTCGACCAGTTTCTCGACGGCGTCCAGCTCGCCGGGGCGCAGCTGGGTGAGGGCCTGCTCGGCGGCGTTGGAGAGGAAGACGTGCAGCGGCTCGCGCGGTTCGGTCGGCTGGTCGTCGGTCACCGGCTGCCGCCGGCGGCGCGCACCCGGGCGAAGACGTCGGCGGCCGGGGTCCACTGCTGGCCGCCGATCGGCGCGGCCAGCGACGCCATCGCCTGTTCGTCGGTGCGCAGGGTCAGACGGTGGCGGTAGGTGGCGGCGACCTCGGCGACGGCGGCGAAGTCGCCGATCGGGGAGGAGTCGAGGGCGGCGGCCAGGTCCTGCTCGAACTGCTCGCGGTCGCCGGGCAGGCCGTAGCGGGACAGCGCGGTGCGCAGCTCGTGCAGGGTGGCCAGCCTGGCCGGGGCCGGGCTCTCGTGGTCGGGCTGGGTGGTCACCTGGGCCTCCTCGGTGTGGCGGCCGCCGGGACGGCGGGCCGCTGGTTCGACGGTAGCGGTCGGTGGGTGTTGGTTGGAATGGTCCTGGTCACGCGGCTCCGCGCGCGGGAGCCGGCTGCGGCTGGCGGGCGGTGCGCAGCGGGACGGCGTGGCCGCGGGCGACGGCGAGGGCGGCGTGGTGGCGGGCGAGGAGCTCGCGGGCTCGGGCGGCTCGGGCCAGGGCTTCCTCGTCCTCGACGCAGGGGCGGTGCGCGCTCTCGGGTTCGCGCAGGCGGTTGTAGTGCCGCCGCAGGATCTCTTCCCGGGCGGCGGCTTCCGCGTCGAGCGCGGTCCGGCGGGCGACGGCCTGGTCGCGCATCTGCTGGCGGAGCTGCTGGTAGGCCGGGCTGTCGGCGAGCGGCGGCGCAGCCGGCTCCGGGGCCGGGGCCGGGGCCGTGTGCTGCTGGGCCGAGCCGGTGGTCGGTTCGATGTCGGTTGCCGGAGCAGAGGGGGCGGTGGCGCCGACGCGGATGTCGATGGCGCGGACGGTGTCGGGCCGGGCGGTGTTGAGCTTGGCGAGGATGGCGCGCTGTTCCAGGCGGAGCTTGGTGGCCCAGGCCGGGGAGTCGCAGGTGATGCGCAGGGTGCGGGTGTCCGGGTTGAACCCGGCCGGGAACCAGTGGAGGGATTCCTCCGCGCCGACGAGCTGGGCCCAGTTGGAGCGCATGGTGCCCTGGGCGGTGCCGAGGGCCCAGCCCTGGGCGGAGGCCATGGCGGGCATGACGACGGCGATGGTGGAGGGGGCGCGTGCGATCTGCCGCCGGGTCGGCGGGGTCTTCTTCACGGGCGCGGTGCCGTTGAGCCGGGCGGTGCGGCGGGCGGCGCGCAACGCGGTGCGGGCCAGGTCGGCGCCGCCGGGCTGGTCGTCGGTTCGGGTCACTCCCAGCTGGATGGGTCGTTCCCTGCACGCGGGGCCGGACACCGACAGGCCGACGACCAGCCGGTTGGAGGGTCGTTCCCTGCACGCGCGGGCCGGACTCTTCTTGACCTGCTGGTTTAGAAGAGTGCCGGCTGGTTGTGCGTGGGTGGGAACGCCAGCGGATCGCTCCGCTGGGGTGGCAGCTGGCCGGGGGGCCGACTGTCTTCCCGCTTCACCGCGCTCTGCCAGCGGTCCCGAAGGGCCGCTGGTCTTACGTGCGCTCCACGGGCGTCCTCCTTGTGGGAGGCCACCCCTCTACCAGGGGCGGTTGGTGGTGCGGTGCCGGCATAGGCGGCGATGTTGCGGGCCGCGTTGAGGTCGCGGTCCAGGCGCAGGCCGCAGTGCCGGCAGTGGTACTCCCGATCGGCGAGCGTCAGGCGTGGGTCTTGCCGTCCGCAGGCCGAGCAGGTCTTGCTGGAGGGGAACCAACGGTCGACGACCGCCAGCTTCGAGCCGTACCAGGACGTCTTGTAGGTGAGCTGGCGCCGCACCTCAGCAGGCGCCGCGTCCAGCACTGACCGGTTCAGGCCGGCCTTCTGCCGCACCTTGCGGCCAGGCCGCTCGACGGTGCCGCGAGCCGAGGCGGTCATCCCGGCCACATTCAGGTCCTCCACCGCCACGACCGCGAACCCGGTCGCGAGGCGCTTGGTCAGCTCGTGGAGTCCGCCGACGCGCCGCACCGCCACGTCATGGTGCAGCCGCGCCACCCGGCACTTCGCCTTCTCCCGCCTGCCCGAGCCCTTCACGGTCCGGGACAGTGCCCGCTGAGCCTTGGCCAGGCGCTTCGCGGCGTTGCGCAGATGGCGAGGGTTGGCGACCAAGTCGCTGCCTGGCCGGTCGGGATCGAGCGGGTGAGAGAGAGCGGCGAGGACCTTGACGCCGAGGTCGACACCGACGGTACCGCGCTCGATCTGACGCCGGCTCGGCCTGCCGGGCACCTCCTGCTGGACCTTCACCAGGACAGAGGCGTACCAGCGGTGCCCACCACGCGAGACGGTGACGGACTGCACGACGGCTTGACCGCGACCGATGAGCCGGGCCAGGCGCTTGCCGGAGCCGTGGATCCGAACCTCGCCCAGCTTGGGCAGCCGCAGCCGGCGGCAGCCGACCAGCCGAATCCCAGGCCTCTTCACATCGTGGTGCAACCGGAAGCTGTCCCGGCACCGTCCCTTCTTCTTGAACCGCGGGTACCCGACCCGGCGGCCTGCCCGGACACCGCGCAGCGAGTCCAGCCAGTTCTTCCACGCCGCATCGGCATCCGCGAACGCGGACTGGAAGCAGTACGTGTTGACCTCATGCCACCACTCGCAGACACCCTCGACACCGGTCCGCGAGTCGCCCTTGGTCTGGTTCCACGCCTTCTGCACCGCAGCCTTGCCCGGCAGCGGAACTTTCACCTGTCGGCGCGCCACCGCTTCGTCCATCCCGGAGGCGACCAGGGCGTCGACCTGCTCCCGCCACTGCTGGTGGGAGGCGACCTTCGCCGCGAGCGCATGATTGAACGCCCACCGCGACGCACCCGCGTACCGGGCCAGCTCGCCCAGCTGACGCTCGGTCGGATCCAGGGTGAACTTGAATGCACGTATGACCGTCTGCTCCACGACGCACCTCACCCCTTCCGCATCCGTCGTCGACTGCGTGCAGGAACCGTAACTCGGAACACTGACAGTCCGGACCCGGTTCGTAACAAGTAGTCACCTCCCCAACTTGCGACCGACCCTGTCCAGCCGGAAGGCACCGAAGACGGCGACGTCACGCGGCACCGGTGAGACTGGACGGCTGTGGCGAGTCGATGGTGCGGAGCGGGACGGCTCCAGCGCGAGCCGCGCGAGCAACAGCGAGGGCGGCGTGATGGGAATCGAGCGAGCGGCGCTGGCGAGCCGTCGCGACCTGTGCGACCTGGTCGACGGGCGGGCCGGCGAGCGTCTCGGGTTCGCGCAGCCGGTTGTAGTGGTCGCGCAGGATCTGCTCGCGCCGGGCGGCGGCTTCGTCGAGGGCGACCTGGCGGGCCTGGGCCTGCTCGCGCATCTGCTGGCGAAGCTGCTGGTAGGCGGCCTGGTCGGCCAGCGGCGCGGGGCGCGCGGTCGCGAGCACCGGGTCGAGCGGGCGCTGCGGGTGCTCCACCGGGTCGGGGCGGTGCCGCAGCGCGGGCTCGGGTGCGGAGCCGTTCCGGACAGCGATCGAGCGGACGGTGCCGGCCTCCAGGTGCTGGTCCAGGGTGGCGATGACCTGTCGGACGGTCAGGCGCAGGGTGGTGGCCCAGCTGGGCGAGTCGGCGAGCACGGTGAGGGTTCGGGTCCGGTCGTCATAGTGCACGGCACTCCAGTGGGCGGCGCGGTCGGGACCGACCAGCTCGGCCCACCGGTCCAGGACGGTTCCGCCGGCGGCGGCCACGTCCCAGCCGCGGGCGGCGACCAGGCCGGGCAGGACCACGTCGAGCCGGGCCGGATCGCGAGCCAGCCGCCCCTGCCGGGCGACCTGCGCCTTCGTCGCCGGGCGCTTCACTGTGCCCTGGCCGGCCTTGCGGGCAGCGGCGCGCGCCGACTGCAAGGCCGAGCGGGCCAGATCGGCCCCGGAGGACTCCGCCGGGGCGCTCACGCGACCCACACCTGACGGTCGTTCTGGCCGCTGAGATACTGGCGCAGGTGGTGGTAGAGCGAGCGGCCGAAGACCCTCTGGGCCTCGAGCGGGCCGACCTCGCGTTCCAGCGTCTCGAACAGCGTGGTGTCGCCCCGGTGCTTCCACTCGAACCACACACGTTTCCGCAGCTCGCGGAGCTCCTCGTCGGTGACCTCCTCGGCCAGTTCCTCGCCGCCCTGCCCGGCCCGCTCCGCACGCTCAGCGGCCCGCATGTCGGTGCGGACCTGGGCAAACTCCGGGTTCGGGCCCACAGCGGCCGCCGCCTCCGCAGCCACCTGGCGGTCGTAGACGGCCTGCTCGACCTCCTGGCGCAGCGCGTGGGCGATCAGCGCGTGCGGTCGCTCCGGGCGCCACAGCAGCCCGCTGCAGGCGTACTGGCTGGCGACCTCGCCGAGCCAGGCCATGGCGCGCTGCTCGTCCCAGCCCCGGGCCGCGACGTCGTTGAGGACCCATCGCAGCTGGTCATGGCTGGCCTGGCGGACCCACGGCACCCGCCGGTACGCGACCCGGGCGAGCTGGTCCCCGGCGGCCATCATCGCCGCCGTGACGACCCGCCCGAGCACCGTCCACCGCCGCTCCCCGGCGGACTTGGCCGCCCGCTTCTTCCTGGTGATCGAGCTCGTGTCACGGGCCGCGCCCGTAGTCTTTTGATCACCCACGGAGGAAGAGCTGACGTAGTGGGTGGTACCACCCTCCATTGGGGTGCAACGCGAGGTGCTGACGGGCTGTCCGGTACGGCTGAGACGAGCGGTACGGCGGGGACGGCGGAGCTTCTTCGCCGCCTTCTTCCCGAGCTCCGCGATGACCGACCGGCCCTCCTCCGAGATCCGGGTCATCCGCCGCTCCAGACCCTCACCCGCGGTACGGATGCCGAGCGCCTGGTCGTAGCTGATCGGGATGAGGCGCTCGTACTCAGACGCCAGGCTCTCCACCCGGGTCTGGCCCTCCGCCATCGGCAGCCGGGTGCCGATCGAGCGCCAGGCCAGCAGGCCGGTCGTCCGCAGGATCTCCAGGTGGTACTGCACGGTGCGCTCGCTGCGCTTCAGCTCCCGCATCAGGTGGGCGATGCCCGGCCGGCACGGCGTCAGCTGCGCGAGGATCTCGGCGAGCTTGATGGTGGTCTCGCCGAACTTCGGGCCGTCCTGCGGGACGTAGAGGCCGGCGCCGTGCACCCAGTGCACCGCCTGCAGCCAGCTGTAGCCGTCCAGCGCGACCCGCCCCGCCGTCCCGGACACCAGCTGGTGCTCCTGCGGCACCCACGCCACCCGCGCCGGGGCCACTACGGCGGCGTCGGTCGGCTCCTGGCGCTGGCTGGGAACGGCTGAGGCGGCCGGAACCACACGGTTCGGACACGATCGTGTGACATCCAAAGCATCACCCGAACGAGTGATGTGCATCACATGGGCGGCAGTCTGCGCGGCGGATTCGACAACCGGTCCGCCAACCCGTCCGGAGACAGAACCCAAGCAAGACAGGGGGGAGGACAGATCTCTCCCCTCCCGGGGGACACCGTACGAGCTCAAACCCGGGACACGACGCCCTTCGGCCGCAGCACCGGGTGACTGGAAAGGGGTACTGAGCTGCTGCAAAATGACAGAGCCCTCCTACTCGCATGTGGGTACGGCAACGGGCCCCCTCGGGGGCTCGGGTTCCTCGCAAGAACCGCACTGCGCCCTTCCCGGGCCCCGGCCGCCAAGCCGAGACCCGTTCCGGGCCCTCGTCCGATCGCCAAATCGGACGGATCGCGTAAGACCGCTTGCTCGTGGCTCCACCCACTGCAGCGGTCCTGGGGTTGCTGGCCTCGCCAAAGGCTGGCGCCCCCAATGGTCTAAGTCACCACACCGACCCCCTTCGGGGGAGAGGTGTATCCGCATACAACGACGACGGCACCCCGCCGGAGCGACCCACAAGGGATCGCATCCACGGCGGGGTGCCGCGTGTGTGCCAGAGAGCGCGTACGGGTACGCTGCATCACGTCGACCTTCCTACAGTTCAGGTCTGACCACGGAGAGGGCCCCTGCCAGGGGGCGCTAATCCATTCGTGCCGTCCGGACTTGTCCAAGGTCCGGGCGGCGAATTCTTTTGTGTCGATCAAATGCGGAGCCAGCCTACCCTTTCCGAGGGCGCCACACGCAGCCGTCGATCGTTCGTGTCGATCTGACAGCATGAAGCTCTGATGACCAGGCAAGCACGAGGCATCAGACTCAACGACCTGGTGGCACGTCATGGGCACACCTGAATCAGGGCGTGCGTGCCGGCGGTCCGCCAGTCAGTCTCAGAGTCTTCCAGCTCAGCCAGCTTCTTCGGCCTCAGTCCAACGATGACGTCGGACTTCAGCGTGCGCAGCGTCGCAACCCGGCCTGGGAAGTAGCCTGTCGCCTCGGCGAACGTGGTCATCGGCTCCCACCAGCGGTCGCCGACCAATCGCCGGTAGTTCAGATCGCCCTTCAGGATCGTCACGGTAGCGGTCGCGAGTTCTGAGCGCAGGGACTCCGGCGTTGCGGTGAAGTCGAACGGTGCGCACCAGAAGGCGTTGGTGCGCACCTGCAGCTGGCCGACTGCCGCCGCTTCGCGCAGACGCTCTCCGACAGCGCGGGCCTCGCCCTTGCCGAGCAGCAACGCCCGCAGGCAGTCGGCGACGTCCGCGAGTGTGGCGTCGGAGACGTAGTACGGCGTCGGCTTCACGTGCAGTACGACCTTTTCGGCCAGTCCGTGTGCCAGCAGGTGATCGACGAGGACCAGGTCCGCGACCATCTCGGAACCGGCGTTGTCTGCGACCAGGGCGACCGTTCCGCCCGGGGCGGATCGGAGCAGCTCCCACAGGTGCTTGCTGTCGTCGGCCACCAGCCCGGAGGCCTGAATATCCCGACCTGCGGTGATCTGGAGCGCCAGATCGGCGCGGTTGCCCCACAGGCTCGACAGGAGCAGCGCCTGCCCGCGCTCGTCGTCGGCCAGGTCGGCGACGTCGTCGAGCGCTGAGATCTCCGCCGACACCACTTCGCCTGCGAGCTCGGCCTGCTTGAACGGCGCGAACGGATCGACGCCCCGCCAGGGCCCGGGCTCGAAGAAGTCGGTGGCCTCGAGCAGGCGCCGGTAGAAGAAGCTCTCCGCCCACAGGAACGGCGCCTCCGCCCACCGGCGGCCGAAGTAGGCGCTCCCCCATTTGCGCCAGAGCTGGTAGTCGCTGGCGCTGTCGGGCAGCGGACGAATCACGCCGTGGACGCCCTCCTCGGCGAGCTCGGACAGCGCCTGCCGTTGCCCGGGCTCGAAGGGCCAGGCCCCGGTGAGCCGTTCAATCAGCGCGGGATGCCGCTTGGCGAACACGTCGCTAGCGAAAGGAGACTCACTAGAAATGATCACCGGGGCCTGCTGGGACATGAGCGTCTATCCCTCTCAGAACTGGTTCAGGTCGAGGTCCAGGGCGACAACGCCAGCCGCGCTGCCGACGAGGATGCGGCCGTGGACCGGGTCGTAGGCGGCACAGTTGAGGCTGCCATCGATTCGGACCTCTGCGAGCTGCTGCTGCTCGGCGAGCGACCAGAGCCGGACGGTGCCGTCAGCGGCAGCAGAGACGAGCCGGTCCGGGGCGCTGGTGAAGGCGACCATGAGGATGCGGCCGGAGTGCCCGCTCAGCTGGGCGGTGAACCGGTCGCTCGCCAGGTCACGGACTGCGATGTCGCCAGTGCCGGCGCCGACGGCAGCCCGGAAGCCCTGATCGTCGAGCGTGACGGCCCGGGCCCAGCCGGTCGGGCATGTGAACCGGGAAACGAACTCGCCGTCGGCTGCCCTCCACACGCGGACGGATCCGTCTCCGCCGCAGGCCGCGAGGACCTGGCCGTCTGCGTTGAACGCGATCGAGCGGAGACGGCCAGCGTGGACGTCCTGCGACCACAGCAGATTGCCGCTCGGGAGGTCCCAGCAGCGGATGTGCCCGTCACCGGTGCTCGCCGCCAGCCTCGGAGCGGTGCGGGCCATGGCCACCGCCCAGGTACGGTTCGTGTCCTGGTTGAGGGTCAGCTCCCAGGCCTCGTCCGCGAGCGACCAGGCCCGAACGGCGCCGTCGCCGCACGCGGCCGCAACCAGGTCCGTGCCGGAGGCGAGGGACCAGACCCGTCCGTGCCCTGCTGGCAGCCGGCGCAGCATGGTCGAGTCGGTGGCGTCGACCAGGTCGACCTGCCCCGCGCCATCGCCGATCAGCCCAACCGTGCCCGTGCTCGAATACGCCGTCGACCAGGTCGTGTTCGACCCATGGGCCAGTGTCTGCAGCGGACCTCCGTGCGTCGGCCACAGCCGTACAGCCCCGTCCTCACAGCCGGCGACGACCGTGCCATCACCGCTCCGTGTGAGCGAGCGGACCCAGTCGACGCCTGGCGGCAGCGCGGTCTTCCCGGCCTCACCGTCAACAGTCAGCGCGTGGATCGTCGGCTCCTCCGTCGCGGTGAGCACGAGCCCGCCGTCCGGGGAAGCGACGACGGAGCGCACCCGGCCAGGCAGGTCCGTCGTGCGCCGGACCGGGGTGAGTGTGCCGCCCTTCGTCGCCCACACCACCACCGATCGATCACCGGAACCGGAGGCCAGCAGGCCCGAACCAGCGGCGAACGCCACCGAGCGCACCCAGTCCCGGTGCTGGGCCTTCTCGTCCAGCAGCCGACCGGTGGTCAGGTCGAAGAGCCGGACGAACTCGTCCTCACCAGCGACAGCGATCGCCGGCTCGTCCCCGCCGCCGACCGCGACCGACCACACCGGCGTGCCGGTGGTCTGCATCCGGCGGACCAGCAGCAGCCGCTCGGTGTCCCACACGCACACAGCCCCGTCCTCGGCGCCCGAGACCAGCAATGGCTGGTCCGGCGCGAACGCCAGGGCCCGGATCCGGCGGGAGTGCCCGGCCAGCACACCCACCGGCGTGCCGGAGTCCGTGCGGTACAGCCGGACCAGACCGTCATCCCCGGCGGAGGCGACAACCGCTCCGTCCGGCGAAAGCACAGTGGCGAACACCCAACCGGTGTGCGCGCGGAAGGTATGCAGCGGCTGACGGGTATCGAGATCCCAGAGCCGCACCGTGCCGTCCTCGCCGCCGGAGGCGACGATCCTCGCCACGGTGGAGACGCTGACGATCGCTCCCACGTGCCCGGCGTCCTTCGACTCGGCCGCCGCGCCGCGGCGCAGCCACCCGGCGGTGAACGCCGCCCCGAGCGAGGCCGTTTCGGCGAGCGCCTCCGGCGCTACTGGCGAAGGTGAACGGTGCAGGGCGATCGACAGCGTCGCGGCCACATCGGCCGGCTCCACCAGCCCGGTCAGCAGATACCCGGAGCCAGCCATCACCCGCGCCGCCGTCCACGCAGCCGAGCGCCGCCCCGTGGGCAGGGCGTCGAGGACCGCCGCGTCGGCGACCAGCGACTGCTCCCCCACCAGCGCGACCTTCCGCACCACGTAGGAGGGAGAGGAGAGCAGCGCGACAAGCTCGTCCTCCAGGCCAGCTTCACGCAGGTGGTACGGCAGGTGACGCCACAGGTACCCCTGCTCGGCGCCCAGCTCCTCCCACCGGCCGCCGGTCGAATCGCGAAACGCATCCAGCAGCGAGCCGTGCAACTGCGCCCAGTCGTCCGCGACCAAGTGCCGCAGGTAGGACCGGAATACGTCATGCAGCGTGATCGTCTCCGTGTCCGCCTGGTAGCTGCTCACCAGCGACCGGTCCGCCAGGACACGACAGAACTGCCTGGTGGCGTGCGGAGACCAACCGAACGCCACCTTCCACCAATGCGTCAGCGCCCGGACCGGGATCGCTGTTGCTGGCGGGAACACCGCCAGCGACATGTACCGCGCCCGCAGGTCCGAAGCGCCGTTGAGCACGACGCTCTCCTCCAGGCCGTCCAGGCTGGACGCGATCGCCTGACCGATCGCGCTGCGCCGCTGGTCGGCGTCGAGCACGTCGAAGGCCTGCGGCCCGTAGTCGCGGATCGTCTCTGACGTCTCCGCCACAACGCGCCCCGAGGATGCCCCGGAAGCCACGTCCTGGCCGACGGTCGAGCCGACAATCTGCGCAAGCAGCGGCCAACCGCCCAGCAGCTCGGCGAGCTGCTGGGCCTCCGAGTGCTGCAGCGAGGCGACGTTTCGGGTCAGCATCTCGCTGATCTCGGCCGCCGTCATTGGCCCGAGTCGCACGACCTGCGCGGTTGACGGACACACCCGGACGTTCCGTGTCGTCACCAGCCGCACGCACTCCTCGCCGCCAAGGAGAAACGGAGAGAGGTCGGCGGCGGACCACACGTTGTCGATGACCAGCAGCGCTCGCCGATCCTGCAACAGCCGTGCGAGATGGAAGCCGGCCTGCTCCGGATCGGTCAGCGCCGGGCGGGTGCCGCTGAGGTGGACGCAGATGTCCGAGATCAGCTCCACGACCCTGGCCGGGGTGCAACCTTCACCGGTCTCCACCCAGAGGATCTCCGGGTAAAGCTCCTGGATCCGCCCGTCGTTGACCAGCTGAGTTGCGATGGTCGTCTTGCCGAATCCCCCAGGACCGACGACAGCTACCGTCGCGATCCCCTCAGTGTTGCGGGCCTCCTCCAAGACGGAGATAAGGCCATCGAAGTCAGTGTTCCTGCGCACCAGACTTGGCTCCGCGTTCGGGATGGGGAGGAAACTGCCCGGTGGCGCCGCGGCCTCTTTGGGAGTTCTTGGCATCTCGCCGAGCGCTTCCCAAAACCGCTCCTGCTCCGCCGGGCTGCATCGCTCCAAGGTTGAGTCCAGCGCCTCCTGGAGGGGTTTACTGATCGCCTTCGGGTTGGAAGGCGACTCCCAGTCAGACACTGTCCGGCTTCCGACTCCCACGTGGGCCGCGAACCCCCGCACCGACAGGCGCTTGGCTTCCCGTAATGCGCGCGATTCCCTTCCAGTCCAGCGCTGCACCGTGCCCACCGAGACCCCCTCGACCGACTCTCCGACGCTAACAACCGCTTGTGCCAAAACCCATGGTCGCGGGCGTACTCCGCAGCACACCCGCAGCACCGCCGCCACGCCTGGCCGGCAGGGTGGTGCAGAGCATGAAGTAGATCTTCCCCGACGTATGCCCCAGCCCGCAGCGCCGCCGCAGCACCGCACCAGCCACAGCACGGAGAAACCCCGGCACTCTTCTGGGCAACGGAGCAGCACCGCTCCGCTCCGCTATCGCATCGGCAGGTTGGGAGGGGAGTACTGGTGGCTCTGGCTCACCGTTGGAGTTCAAAGCTCAGTCCGCTGAGCTTGTTCCAGCTCCTCAACGCGCTTGCGAAGCTCGGCGAGTTCACGTGCCAGATCCTCGACTGTCGGTGCTGCCGATGGCGTGGAGTCTGGAGAGCTCACGAAACTGCCGCGCCCTGCCTGGGAGTAGACGACGCCGCGAGAGCGCAGCTCGGCCAGGGCTCGCTGCACCGTGCCGGTTGCGAGGCCGTGCTCGGCCGCCAGCTGGCTGGTGCTCGGGAGCTTGTCGCCTGGGCGGAGTTCTCCGCGGCGGATCTGCGCAAGGACAGCCTGTACCAGCTGCTGGTACGGCACCTGCTGCCGGCTCGGGTCGCTACTCATGTGCGTCATCGTACATTCGCCAGCCCGCCATAGATAGCCATGGCAAGTATGTTGACATGGTTGCCAATGGCGATTACGTTGATTGGGCAAGGCCGGCGCTGACAGCGCCGGAGTAAAACACGCAGCTGTCACCGCTTCGGCGGCGGTTTGGGGTTGAGCCTTCGCTCCCCCGGGCCGAGGCAGCTGTATCTCATACCGGGCACCACCGCAGCACCCACAGCGCTGCTGCGCTGCCTGTCCGCCAGGACCACCGGGTGACCGGTCCGGCCTGGCGGGTGGAGAGAGCAGCAACCGCTCCCCCGACGTCCCCCGCTCCCCTCCGACTCTTCGGGAGGTACCGCCATGCCTGCACGCGTCCGTACCAAGCGCACCAACAACCGGCCAGCTCTTCGGCTCAGCACCATCCGCCCCTCCGAGCTCAACGTCCGCAGCGCCGAGGTGATGACGATCGTGTGCCGGGACTGCCGGACGTGGCAGCGGCTCATGGGCGCCACCACCCTCAAGATCCGCGACCACTACGTCCCCGACGGTGGCGAGAAGGACGAGCACGGCAAGCTCAAGGCGGAGCGGCTGTGCCAGGGCGCCCGCCAGGTCGTGGACATCGACATCGACGTGGCGAAGTGGCAGCGGGCGCAGGACCGGCGCATCTCCCCTGACGCGATGCCGGCCGAGACCCGCCGCTCGGCCCGCCAGCACTACAAGCCGCTGCCGCCCGTGGCCGCTCCGGTGCACCGTATTGCCGCCCCAGGGCCGGCCGTCGCCGCGCCGAGCGTGGCCAGCCGCGTCGAACAGTGGACGCAGGTCCGACTGCCGGTCCTCGTCGCCGACACCAAGCGCGAGATCCCGCTCGAGGACGCGATCGGCCCGATCCGCGGCGCCCAGGCCCCCACCACGACGCTGCGTCCCGCCGCCTGACCCACCACCAATAGCACGAACTCCCACGGCGCCGCCGACCCCGAGCACGACGGGGTCGGCGGCGACCGCCGCATGCCCAGACCGCCTTGAGGAGATAGCCATGCCCGAAACCGCTGCCGCCACGCTGCTCGCCGAGGTCTACACCTGGTACTCGACCGGACTGCGGGACCTGGTGCAGGAAAAGCTGGACGACGCCGGCCTGGACACCGCCAACGACCTCATCGACGACCTGTGCGGCGAGCTGTGGCTGCACGCGGCGGAGCTCGCGGTGTCCCACGGCCGCTCCTTCACGGAGCTCCTCGACACCCTGGACGTCAACGCCGAGATCTTCGTGAACCGCCTCTACCACCGGCCGGCGGTGACTCTCGGAGGCTGCCTCGACGCCGCCGCCGACTCGATCGACGTCGCCGAGCACGCCAGCAACGCGGTCGATGGCACCGGCTACCGGCCGGCGCCCCGCCCGCAGCGCCCCGTCGCGACGAGCCTCGTATTCGAGCACTTGGCTGTGCTGCGCTCCGCCGCCTGACCAGCGTGCTCTCTCCTGCGACGCTGCCTGTCGCCGCCGCCCCGGACCGCCGGTGCGGCGGCGGCAGGGGGACGGCAGGAGCCGCCCTAGAAAAGCGAAAGCCCCGGGATTGCCCTCCCGGGGCTTTCAAGTCCGTCGCCTAAACAGGAGGCAACGACTGTGCTGCACAACATCATTGCACGCCCCGAGACGAACCTCGCCCCGGGCGACAGCGACCCGGACATGGACGAGGCGCTGCGCCGCGTCCGGGGCGGGGGTCGGTGATGACGGCCTTCCTCGACCGCGCGATCGTCCGCAGCTTCGCCGGCGGCGGGACGCCTGTGGCCAAACCCAGCAAGCCGAAGGGCGGCACCCGATGACCACGCCCGCGCCCACGGTCTTCGGCACCGGCACCGCTTCCGACCTCACCAGTCACGACCCGGTCCTGGCTCCGCCCCGCCCCGGCTTCTACCTGCGGCAGCGGCCCGGCGGGATCACCGCCCACCTGACGGCCGACCAGGACACCGTGCAGACCATGCGGGCCCTGGCCCTGACCGTCCTGGTCGCCCACGGCGTCGACCTGGAGACCGCCGCGTCCGCCCAGCTGGTCCTCTCCGAGCTGATCGGCAACGCCGTGCGCGCCTGCGGGCCCCACACCCCGCTGGTCGTGGAGGTCCACCGCTCCCGGGGAACGGACGCGGTCGTCACCGTCCACGACCCGCTCTCCGGCGCCGGCCCCCGCCGCACCGACACCGCCCCCGACAGCGACGAGGCGGAGTCCGGCCGCGGCCTGACCCTGATCGACATCCTCGCCCCCGGCTGGACCGTCAAGCCCTCGCCGATCGGCAAGGCGATCCGCTGCCGCATCCCCGCGGCCGGCTGACCGACCGCCCCTCCCCTCGCTCCCGCTGCGCCCCGGACCTCGGCCCGGGGCGCAGCGGGAGCTCCGTGAACTTCTCCGGCCGGAGGCCACCATGAAGCACCGCGCCCGTATCTCCTCGCCCGCCCGCCGCGCGTACTACGAGGCGGCCAGCACCCGCCGCTGGATCGCCCGCGTGATCGGCCCGCGCCGCGTCGGCGGCATCTACCGCGGCGCCTACGCCAGCGACACCCCCTACGAGGTCCTGGCGATCGACCCGGGCCCGCGCGAGGGCTGGCCGACCTGGCAGATCACCGTGCGCACCGTCGGCGAGGACCGGATCCGCCGGCACTGCACCGCTTGGGACCACGAGCGCGACGTCGTCATCAAGCAGCCCGAGGACGAGAACTTCGCCCAGGCCTGGGCGGCCTGGCAGCTGACCCACGACCCGGACCCGTGGACGCCGCGCGAGGCGGACAGCCCGGCCTGGCAGCACGTCCTGGACGAGATCGCCCACCCGGTGAGCACCGCCGCGTTCCAGCAGCTCGCCCACACCGCCCGGATCAGCTGACCGAGAGGAGCTCCCACCATGAGCACGATCACGCTCACGACCGCCGCCGAGACCGACTGGCGGATGCGCGCTGTCTGTCGCGAGGAGGACCCGGAGCTGTTCTTCCCGATCGGGAACAGCGGCCCGGCCCTGCTGCAGATCGAGGAGGCCAAGGCCGTGTGCCGCCGCTGCCCCGTCATGGAGCAGTGCCTGACCTGGGCCCTGACCACCGGCGAGGACGCCGGCGTCTGGGGCGGCATGTCGGAGGACGAGCGGCGGGCGATGAAGCGCCGCGCCGCCCGCAACCGCGCCCGCACCAGCTGACCCCGCAGCGGTTGCTGCCGTTCGCCCCCGCCCCGGACCGCCGGCTGCGGGGGCGTTCGACGGTGCCCGACGCACCGCCCCTATAAGAGAGGACACCTCCGATGGCGCTTCCCACCTGGATGGCCAACCGCACCGAGGCCTCGCCGATGCCGCTGGCGGCGCTCGGTGAGCTGCTGGCCTGGCTGAACACCTTGGACAACCGGGTGGCCTGGCGGTCCGCCCGCCTGGCCCGCGAGATGGACCTGATCGAGGCCGAGCGCGCCCTGACCCAGGCCCAGTTCGGCCGCCGCAAGCCCGCCGAGCCGGAGCAGATCGTCATGCTGCGCGAGCGCGTCGCCGCGGCGAAGGGCCGCCTCGGCCTGGCCGAGCTGGTCGAGGAGTTCGCCGAGCGGACCCGACTGCGGATCGCCGCTGCGGCCAACCACCCCATCAACGACGGGGCCTATGACGCGACGCTGCGGGACCTGGCCGTGCGGATCAACGTCGGCACCCGCCGCGTGATCGCCGCCCTGGCCGAGGAGGAGCACACCCGTCCGGCCGAGGCGTACCGCAACGCCAAGGCGGCCCTGGACGACTTGACCTCCGGCTACCGGGCGGTCCGGGCCACTAGGGCGGCGAGCGACCTGCGCGTCTGGGCCGAGGCCCTGGAGCTGGTGCTGGACGTGACCCGGCTGACCACCGAGCGGGCCTGAAAGCGACCAAGGTGTCCGAGATGGGCGAGAACGTTTCGCGCATGACCACTCATCACACCTGCCAGGCCTCGCTGGACGAGGGCACTTTGTGCGGCAAGGCCGCAGTGATCACCAAACCGGTCGCGCTGTGCTACGAGCACGAGATCGAGGTCGGCCTGGTGATCGTCCCGAGTCTGCTGAAGATGCTGCTCCATGAGGCGCGGACCGCTTCGGCCGGTCGCACCCGGGTGCTGACCGAGGCCGAGGCGAACCTGGTGGACAGCGCCCAGACCGCGCAGTGGCCGGAGGGCGAGCGGCATTCGCCGCTGGTGTACTTCCTTGCTAACGGCGGCCGGGTGAAGATCGGCCAGACCAACGGGATCCGTGCCCGTGTCCGGGCGCTGTCCCTGCGAGAGGACGCGGTCCTCCTGCTTCTGCACGGCGGGTTGAGCCTGGAGCGGGCACTTCACGCCAAGTTCGACACCTACCGGATCGACGACAGCGAGTGGTTCGAGCTGTCGCCCGAGCTGGTCCGGTTCGTCGGTGACAAGAGCCACGGCCAGCTGTTCGTGCAGCCCGCCCAGCATCTTGCGCCGGCGCGGGCCAGTGCCGGCACGAGGGTTCCGCGACAGGTTCGGGAGGCGCAGCGGGCGCAGGCCGAGCAGGAGATCGCAGACATCGTCAGGGCCGGCGGGATGCCTGATGTCGGCCAGCTCTCCCGGAAGTTCAACAAGCGCGAGACCTGGGTTGGCGACCGGATTCGCAGTGTCCGGCGCCGCCTTGAGGAGGCCGGGCCCACCGACCCGCCACAGGCACCGACCTCGGCCCCGCACGCCACCTGACGTCGGTCGGTTGTCGTTCTTCGTCGCCCCGCGCCCAGCACCATCGGGCCGGGGCGACGGCGTTCGACGGTGCCCGACGCACCGCCCGCCGGCTCCGGCGGGACCAGAGAGGAGAAGCCCCTGATGTTCGAGCGCCTGCGCAGCGCCGTCTGCGACACCGTCGTCGAGTTCCAGGGCCACCGGGCCCGCTACGTCCGGCTGGTGATGGACGCCGACGGCAACGCCGACCGCGTCGCCTGGCTCCACCGCTGACCCGCGTTCCCCGCGCACATATATGGAGGAGGAGCCCGCCGTGGCTGCCCGCACCCGCAACCCCGCTCGCCGTACCATCGCGGCCAAGCCCGCCGTCCCGACGACGAAGACCGTGCCGGCCAGCACCACTGTGCCCGCCACCCACGACCCGGCCGCCGCCGACGCGCTGCTGGAAGCGGCCCGCACCGAGGCCGATCAGCTGCGCACCGCCGCGCAGGCCGACGCCGACCAGCTGCTCGCGCAGGCTCGCGAGCAGGTCGCCCAGGCCGAGGTGCGGGCGAAGCAGGTCCGGGCTGAGGCCGACGCCGTCCTGGCCGGTGCCGAGCAGCAGGCGACGGCGGCGGCCGCCGACCTGGAGCACCAGCTGGCCGGCGCCCGCGAGGAGCTTGCCGATGCCATCCGGCGGCGCACCGCCGCCGAACAGGCGGTCGCCCGCCTGGCGGCGCTGACGGAGCAGCAGGTTCAGGCCGCCGAGGACACGGTGGCCCGGGCCCGCACGATCGCCGACGGCGAGCTGACCGCCGCCGAGCAGACGGTGGCCCGGCGCCGCCAGGCCGCCGAGAAGCTGCAGGCCGAGGCCGAGGCCGAGTACGACCGGATCGTGGCCGCCGGCCGCGACCGGGCGCAGCAGATCATCGCCGAGGCCGAGCAGGTCAAGGCGCAGGCGGAGGAGGAGGCGCGGGCCACGGGGGAGCACGCCGAGCACCTGGTCGCCGAGGCCAGGCAGCGCGCCGAGCATCTGGTCGCCGTCGCCGAGGCCGACGCGAAGGAGCGGCGGGAGAGCGCGGCCCGGATGCGTGGGGAGGCCGAGGCTGAGGCCGCCGAGCTGCGTGAGCAGGCCCGTGGTGAGGTTGACGAGGCGAAGGAGATGGCCGTCCGGCTGCTCGACGACGCCCGCGGCCGTGTCGCCGACCTGACCGCCGAGGCCGAGACGGAGGCGGAGCAGCGCCGGGCGGAGGCGGACCAGGTTCTGGACGCCGCCCGTGCGCAGGCCGAGGAGGACGTCGCCGAGGTGATGGCCCGGGCGCAGGCCAAGGCGTCCGGCGTGGTCGCGAAAGCCGAGACGGAGGCCAAGGAGCACCGGGCACAGGCGGAGGCGGAAGCCGACGCCGCAGTGGCCCGGGCCGAGCAGCGGGTGCGCGAGGTGCTGGCCGAGGGCGCTCGTCAGCACGCCGAGGCGCAGGCCCGGGTGGACGCCTGCCGGGCGGAGGCCGCGAAGGCCGAGGAGCTGATCGAGCGGCAGCGGGTGCGGGAGGACCGCACCGACAAGTGGGGCCCGAAGATCGCCCTGTGGGCGACGATCACCCTCACCGCGTCCGGCGAGTTCGAGCTGGCGCAGCTGGCTGGCTGGCCGTGGTGGGTGGCGTGGGCGCTGCCGCTCGGCATCGACGTGTACGTCGTCCAGGCGTTCCGCCGGCACCGGGACGTGCCCGGCGCGCTGATCCTCATGGTGCTGGCCAACGCGACCTACCACCTGGCCAACGCCGGGCTGTTCGGCGTCGTCAAGACCGGCCCGGACAAGGGTCACGCTCTGTGGTGGCTGATCGTGGGTGTCGCCGCCATCGCCCCGTGGGTGATGTGGCGCCTCCACAAGATCACCGACAAGCCGAAGGGAAAGCGCGGCGAGAACGGCGGCGGTGAAACCGCCCCGGCCGCCCCGGCCCGTGAGAGCGCCGTCGTCGCCGGGGCCGGTCTCACCGAGCCGGGCGGGGCGGTTTCGCCGCTCTCACCGGCCGACCCGTTCGACCCGCGAGAGCCGGGCGTCTACGAAACCGACCCGGGTGAAAGCGGGAGCGGTGAGAACGGCCGCCCGATGAGGCTCGTTGAAAGCGGCCCGGCCGTCGCTGATAACGCCAGGTCAGGCCGTGAAAGCGGCCGTGAAAGCGGGCGCGGCGCCGCGCTGGTCAAGCGCGGCGGTGAAAGCGGGAAGCGCCCCTCCGCCAGCGACGCGGAGATCGAGGCTCAGGTCACCTCGCTCGTGACTCTCATGATCCGCCGTCAGGGCGCGGACACGGTTTCACTCGACGAGGCGATCAAGGTCACCGGCAAGAGCCAGGCCACCGCCTGGCGCCGCCTTGAAACCGCCCGCGAGCGCTACACGCAGACCGGCTGAGAACCGGGCCGCTCCCACCGCTCTCAGCAGAGCGGCGCACGGCTGCGGCTCGGTGAAGCCGATCACGGAGAGCAACGCATTGTCGGTCTCTCCGGTGGCCACCAGGGCGCGGGAATCGCCCTGGTGGCCACCGACGGCGCCGACGGCGCCGAGCACCACCGTACAGAGCCTCGCCCCGCTGAAGGAGCCCCCGATGAACACCCTGGAGTACCTGGTCGGCCTCGTGCTGGTGGTCCTGGTCGTCGTTCTGGCCGCGACCACCCCGCTGTTCCTGGTCCACGCCCGCGGGCGGGACCACGGCGCTGGCTGCTGGTGGTGCCACCCGCGGCTGCGTCGCCGCTGACCGACCTCCCACCCACCGAGATCCGGACATCTCGGCTGGTCACCGGGCCCTCGACAGGGCTTCCGGCGGCCGGCGAAGGCGTCCGGCCCCGGCGCCGAGCACCACCGCAGCGACCCGGACATCCGGCCGGAGCCCGGGTCCACAACATCACCTGGAGAACACATGTCCCAGAACCACAATGGGTGGACGTCGGAGCACCTGCTCAAGCCGCAGGGCACCAACCTCTACGCCGCGCAGCAACGCGAGCGGCTGCGGAAGATGGCCAACGAGGTCCAGGGGCTGCTGAGCGAGTACCGCGCGGCCCTGGAGGACATTCACATCGACGGCGACAAGCCGCTGGAGGCGAAGGTCCGCGCATTCCGCGCGACCCGGCCGATGGCTGCCCTGGAAAAGCACCTGCGGGCGGCCGTGAACGAGGCCGGAAAGATCGACACCGCCTACAACAGGCTGTATGTCGAACTCCCGGTCAAGCGCGAGAAGCGCGCGACCGCCAAGGCGCTTCAGAAGGCCCACAAGGCCGGAATCAAGAACGGCCAGGGAATGCAGGCCGTGAACACGGCGGCGAACCTGCACGGAATCGCCGCCGGATTCTCCGCCGACCAGAACGGAAACGGTGACGGAAACGCGCAGGAAAAGCCCGCCGCGACGTTCCTGGATTTCCTGAAGGAGGCGTGAATCCATGGCACTCACTCCCGGGCAGCTCGCTCACTGGAATCAGCGCATCGCGGCGACCGCGACGAATTCCGACCGGGCGCAGGCGCTGTGGGACCTGGCCCGCACGATGGCTGGCCCGGACGAGGCGGCGTGGGCGGACCTGGTGCGGATGCTCACCGCGTGGACGCAGGCCCGCGCTGGCTCCTGACGGCCCGGCTGGCGGGTGACTCTTCGCGCTCACCGAATCCGCCGCGATGCCGTCATCCGGGGTCTCCACGTGCGCGCACTGTGCGCGCACGCGAGGGGCCCCGGATCGGTGACGGACAGTGACGAACGATTGGAGGCGGCCGGATGGCCGACGACACCACCGGGGGGACCTTGATCGGCCTCCCCGGCCTGACCCTGCCGGGGGTCGTGGGCGAGGGCGGCCCCGGCGACGGGCTGCCGACCCTGGCCCCGCTGACCACCGAATTCGCCCCGCCCGCGTCCCTGTCCGTTCCCGAGGGGCCCGCACTCGGCGGGAATGCGGAAACCGCCGTCCACGGAATGGAGGCCGCTTCGGCCGCCGGGGACGGCTCGCTCGCCGGGGTCGCCTCGATGTCAACCGTGATGATGGCGGGAATCACGGTCGCCGCGCTGCGTGGCGCCTATCACGCGGTCGCCTACTTGAAGGCCCGCGCGGAGCACTTCAAGGCCGTCCGGGACCAGCAGAACGCGGCCACGGGAAAGGCCAATACCGAGCTGGAAAGGGCCCGCGCGGCCGCCCTGGCGGCGCAGCAGCGGGGCCGCGTGCAGTCAGGTCCTGAATTCGGTCGGAACTCCCGGAATTCCGGGCCGAATTCCTCCCCGAATTCGGGTCGTCCGAATAGTCAGGTGCCCTCGACGTTCCGGTCCACTGGGCAGACGGGGCCTGGCGGTCCGCAGCCGAAGAAGCCCGAGACGGGCCGTGGAGGCCCCCAGGGCGGGCGTCCGGGACCTGCGGGCAGCACCGGGCCCAGGAGGGTCCAGGAGGCTCGCAGGAAGGCCCTGGAGGACTCCGGCCGCAAGGGCCGCCAAGAAGGGAATTTCGGGGCCCAAAACGGCTCCCGGAACGGTTCTCTGAACGGCGGTCAGCAGCGCCCGGGACGGCAGCCGGCCGGGTCGGACACGATCCGCGGAGCGGCCCGCCAGCGGGCCGCCGACCGGATCCTGAACGGCCCGAAGGACAAGCAGCCGGGAAGTGACCGGAAGGGGCCGGGCGACCGGCCGGGCAAGCCCGAGCGGCAGCCGGCCGGGCCGGACACCGTGCGCGGGGCGGCGCGGCGCCGGGTCGCCGACCGGATCACCACCGGCACCTGGAAGCCGACTGGCACCCACGGCGGAGGCGGGGCCACCCCGACCACCATCCGCGGCGCGGTCCGCAAGCGGGCGGTGGACCGGATCCTGAACGGCAAGAAGCCCAAGGACACGGCGAGCACGGCGAAGGACGGCACGGCGGACACGTCGAAGCCGACGACGCCGAGCACCGAACTCGTCGTGCGGCCCGGGAGGACGGGAGCCGGAACGGGGACGGGCACCGCGGGCACCGCGTCGGCCGGCGCCCGGTCCGGCCGCCGGTTCCGACGGGTGTTCACCCCGGGCGGGGAGAGCGGCTCGCGGCCCTGGCGGCTGCGCAGGCCCGGCACCACCGCCCCCGGCAGCCCGGACGACCTCCGGGCCCGAAAGCGCCGCGAGCAGCAGGAGCGCAAGGCCCGAAAGCGCCGGGAGCAGCAGGAACGGAGGGCGCGGAAGGCCCGCGAGCGCGCGGAACGTGCGAACGTCCGCCGCGCGCAGCGGGCCCGCCGCGACTACGGCACCGGCCCGACGGGCCAGGCCGACGGTGCGGGCGCGGACGGGTTCGGTCCGCCGCCCGGCTGGGTCCACAGCCCGGGCGTCAAGGTGCGCCGCTACGACCGGCCCGACCCCGACAGAGCGGCCCCCGCCATCGGCCGGGGCCAGGCCGCGCTGCCCCGTGCCCCGCATCGCAGCCCGCATGCGAGGCCCGGCACTACCCGCCCGATCCCGATGCCTGCGGCATCACCCGTTGGAGGACGACCCGTGACCATCCCCGTGCCCAGAGCGGCGTACGGAACCCAGTACCAGGGTGACTCGGAGCTGACGATCCACGACGTCATCGAGGCGGATGCCGACATGGCGGAGGAGATCCTGCAGGGCGCCGACGACGCCCGTGAGGCGGCGGAGGGCTGCGAGAAGCTGCTCGGCCGCCTGGAGGCGCTGCACGCCAAGGTCGTCGACCGGAAGGTGCCGGGCGTCCTGGAGGGCATGGTCGCCTCCCTGATCGAGAACGCGGAGGAGGTCAAGGCGAAGGCGGACTCGGTCGCCGAGAAGATCCCGGCCGCCGCCGAGGCCATCGCCGTCGCCGGGACCAACGCGGCTCGCCGCGACAAGCAGGTCGCCGACACCACGCGCGACATGGGCCACGCCGCGCCCGCCGAGCGCGACTACCACGAGAAGTAAGGAGGACCAGCCCGATGTCCGACACCGACCTCGCGCCGGTCGCAAGCCACGCCCCGGCCGCCGTCCACGACGCCCCCACCGAGCGGCCCGCCCCCGGAGCCGAGGTCGCCTCCACCGGCGGCGCGCTCGCCTCCGCCGGCGAGGTGATCCACGATGCCGTCAGCTACGGGATCGTCGTCGCCCAGCTCGCCATCGCCGCGGTGCGCCTGGCCTACCTGTCCGAGAAGGTCACCGGCACCTACGAGTACGTCGAGGGCTGCGCCGAGTCGGTGCAGCGCCTCGCGGACCAGGCTGCCGGGATGAACGTCGACCGGGACACCGTTGCCGAGCACCGCGACGCTGCTGCGGTCATGCTCTCCGTCCTCGACGAGGCCGAGGCCATGGCCACCGCCACCGCCGAGCTCTCGACCCTCTTCCAGCAGACCGCCGACGCGCACGAGGCCGACTACGGGCCGGTCGACGACGCGATCGCCGCCAAGGAAGGCGAGATGGCCGACCGCGAGTTCTACGCCAACCGCTGACCCCACCCCAGGGGCGGCCGGTGCCGCCCCCGCTGACGGGTCCGCGCCGGCCGCCCCTTCGCACACCCGAAACCCCGCCGCTTCCCCGGCGGCACCCGCGAAGGAGCCCCCTCCGATGATGTCCCTCGGCCCGCTGCGCGGGCGCATCGCCGTCGCCCGCGGCTACGTTGGGCGCACCGCGACCCTCGCCGGAACGGCGGGACTTGCGGCTGGCGCGCTCTCCACCGACGCCCTGCCCTTCGTCGTCACGATCAGCGGTGCGGGCGCCGCCACCGTGTGGGGCCTGATCTGGTCGGCGACCCTGCCCAAGGGCCGCATCCGTGACGCCGCCACTGCCCTCTACCTCGTGGCCCCCGTCAGCGCGGCGGGACTGCTTGTCACCGAGCGCCTGGTCCACGGCCTGCGCTGGTGGGAGCTTGCGCTGGATGCCGCGTGGGCGGTGGTTACCTGGAAGGTCCGCCCGGCCCGCATGGCTCGTGTCCTGGCTGGCCGCGAGCGCTCCCTCACCCCCGAGGCCGTCCAGCAGGTCCAGGAGCAGCAGGCCGCCGCCCTCGTCCCGGCCGGCTCCACCCACCCGATGTCGATCTGGTGGGCGCAGCGGGTCGCCGTCGAGGGTGGTGTCGCCCCCGGCACCGTGCTGACCGACGTCGAGCGCACCGGCGAGAAGGGGATGTCCGGGCTGATCCGCGCCGCCGTCCCCGGTACGCCGGTGCCCACGATCTCCATCACTGCCCTGTCGGCGCTCCTGGACTGGGACGAGGAGGAGATCAGCGTCGCGAAGGTGGCCGGCCGCGGCGCCGGGGTGCGGCGCCTGACGGTGGGCACCGCCGACCAGGAGGCCCTCGACCCCTACACGCACTGGATCAAGAACATCGCCCCGAAGGGCATGCCCGGCACGGTCATCACCGGCGTGCGCATCATCGACACCGACACGAAGGAACTGCACTGACGTGGGCCTCATCTACGAGCTGACCGTCCAGGCCCCGCCCGGCGACGTCATCGGTTACGACATGGCCCGCCTCGCCGACGCCATGGACATCAAGGACCCCGCCCGCCTCGCCGTCGAGACTCACGGCAGCAAGGGCCTGGTCACCATCTACCCCGAAGACCCCCTCGCCGACGTCCTGCTGCCCGACCCCGAGTGCCTGGCCATGGACTCCACCGGCCGGATCTGGGTCGGGCTCCACCACAACGGGCGCCGCACCCGGCTGCGCCTGTACGACCCGAAGTCCGGCAGCGCGCAGCGCATGCTGCTGTTCGGGACCACCGGCGCGGGCAAGTCCACCGGCGGGCAGATCATCCTCGCCGGGATGAAGCGCTCCGGGGTCGGCGTGTTCTACGCCGACCTCAAGGGCGGTCAGTCCGCGCCCGAGGCGCGCGGCAACTGCGACTGGTGCGTCTACACGCAGGAGGGCGCCATCGCTCAGCTGCGCGTCTTTTGGAACGTCATGAAGGCCCGCGAGGTCAGGTACGCGGCGGCCGGGCGCTCGAAGTTCCTGATGGACCGCCCGGACCCGCTGATGTACATGGTCCTGGACGAGGCCAACCGCTTGTTGGAGAAGGGCGCCCCCTACCGGGACGAGGCGACCTTCTACATCAAGGACATCGGCCGCACCGGCCGCTCGCTCGGCATGGGCATCGCGCTGTTCGCCCAGGCCGGCCACCTCGAGGAGCTCGGCGGCTCCGACACCCTGCGCTCCATGCTCAAGGAGGGCGAGGTGATCCTGCTGCGCTGGACCAGCAACCTGATGCGCCAACTCGTCAGCGACGGCCTTCTGCCCGCCGGGCAGAAGCTCGCCCAGATCCCCAAGTACGCGGGCGCCGTCGAGCTGATCAGCCAGTTCGATGACACCGAGGCGGACGAGGACCGGCCCGGCACCCAAGGCGGCGGCTACCACCTCTCCGGCCTGCACCCCACCGCCCGCATGCGGTTCTTCCGCGTCGGCTCGCCGGTGCCGACCGACGGCCTGGACCCCGAGATGCTCGCCCTGTACGGCGACGGCCCGCACGCCGTGTTGGAGAAGGAGTCCTGGGAGGACGCGGGCGAGGCCTACGTGGGGAAGCTGGACGAGATGGAGGCCTACCAGGCCGCCTGCCCGGAGAAGTTCCAGGAGCCCGAAGACGGCGGTGGCGGCCGGGGCCGTGGCGGCAACGGCGGGAACCGGGGCGGTGGTCGGGGGGCGCGCAGCGCGCCGGTCCCCGTCATCCCCGCCTCCACCCCCGAGCCGCGGGCCGCCGGCCGCCTCAACCTCACCGACCGCGTCCTGGCCGTCCTGGAGAACACCGACGGCGAGGACCTGGATGACCTGGAGGTTCTCGCCGCAGTCAACGCCGACGGCGGCCGCAAGGTCAGCCTCGGCGGCGTCCGCAACGCTCTCACGGGCCTGCGCGGCTGACCACAGCAGTACCGGCAGGTGCGGCACCGGTCAGTCCTCGCAGAAGTTCTCCGCGTCGCAGTCCCAGCAGAACCACGACTCCGGAACCTCCACGACGTCGCAGCAGTCGCAGCCCTCGCCGTACACACGGTTGTCCGCACCGCAGTTCCAACAGGCGTAGTGCACGTGCGCCATCGCGACCCCCTCGTCTCCAAGCCCCGCACCGCTCGGTGCGGGGCGCAGTCCGAACCTGACGTACCACCAGGCCCGGCCAGCAAACACCCGCTCCGGCCCGCCTGTCCGCCCAACCCGCCAACGACCCGCCAGGAGCAGCCGTGGCCGTCACCGTCTCCCTCGCCGTCCTCTTCGGCGTCATCACCGTCGTCCTCTACCGGGGCCGCGCCGTCGGCTTCTGGCCCGGCCTGGCGCTCGTGCTGTTCGGCTTCACCCTCGCCTCCACCGGCGCCGGCCCCGCCATCAACCAGCTGCTCACCAACCTGGTCACCGCGCTCAGCAACGCCGCCTCCTGACCCACCGCCACCCCGACCAGCCCACAGCGCCCCGGAAGGACACCCGCCCGTGAACACCCACCGCGCCACCGCCACCCCGCTCGGCTCCCACCAGGTCGGCCCGGTCGACCTGCTCCTCGCCGAGGCATCCCTCGACCCGCGCGTACGGTCCCAGCCCTTCAAGTGCACCTTCGAGGACGCCGTCACCGCGCTCGCCGCCCACCGGGCACTGATGGAGCTGCGCTACCGCAGGGCGCTGCCCGCCGCGCCCCGACGCCCGCAGCTGCCGCCCGGCCCGCCGCGCGCCGTCGTCGTCCTGGACGAGGCCGCGTACCTGATCGGGCAGCCGCGCAGCGGCAAGCAGCCCCCGCAGACGGCCCGCCTGATCCGCGAGATCAGTGCGCTCGGCCGCACCACTCGCATCCACGACTGACCACCGCCCACCACCGCCCACCACCGCCACCGTGCCCGCCGCCCCACCCCGGAGCGGCGGGCACGACCGTCTCCCGAAGGGATCGCCCCCATGACCACCACCGCCACCGAGTGCTACGCCGAACTGACCCGCGACCACGAGGAAAGGATCCGGCTCGCCGTCCCGGCGCCCCGCCCGCCGGCCGACCGGCTCCTCGACCCGCGCACCGGCACCGTCGCCATCGGCCGCTACGCCGACGGCACCGAGGCCCAAGCGCTGCTGTGGGACGCGGACGGCGCCGTGCACGGCCGCATCGCCGCCGACACCGGCGCCGGCTCCAGCACGCTGATCGACCACCTCCTGGCCGCTGAGCACACCAGCCCGCTGATCGAGTCGTGGGCCGCCGCCCCGTACGGAATCCGCCCCGGCCTGGCCGACCACACCGCCTCCACCCGCGGCGAGACCCTCGACCTGCTGCGCGAGGCGGTCGCCCTGCTGAACCAGCGCCTGGCCGACACCGACTTCACCAGCGGCCCCTACGCGCCCACCCCCGAGCGGCCGCTGATCTCCATCACCCTCGCCGACTGGCCGCGCCTGGCCGCCGGCGCCCCGCAGATCCGGCACCTCGCAGGGGAGATCGCCTGCGCCGGCCGCCCGGCCGGGATCGGCCTGCGGGCGGAGGGCAAGGGCGAGCTCCCCACGTCGATCCCCCTGCAGGCCCACCTGCGCCACGTCCAGCTGATCGTCCTCGGCACCCGCCACACCCCGGGCCTGGGCGTGATTGGCCAGGCCCCGTTCGCCTTCGCGCAGAAGTTCCGCACCTGGGCTCCCCAGCTGTAGCCGCTCGCTCCCGGCCTCTCCGGGGGCCGCCGGACCCGCCCGCCACCCGGCGGCTGGGCCCGGCGGCCCCAGAAGGCGCCGCGGCGCCCCCGCCCACCCCGCTTCCCCGAAGGAGACCCCCGTGCCCGGCACCGACATCCCGAACAACGACTCGCAGGTCATCCTCCTGGAGCGTGGCTACGTGCCGACGAACATGGACGGGCAGCTCGTCGCCGTGCCGCTGGGCCCGGACTGCGGGGACGCCACGTGCGTGCCCGCGCTCGTCGACGGCCAGGCCGTCGCCGTGCCCGTCTTCGACGTGAGCGCCCACCTGGACGCCATGGCCGCCCGCCTGGCCGACCGCCGCCGCGCCGTCGACGCCCTGGACCCCGTCCCCGCAGCCGCACCGGCCGTCGACCCCGGCCTGCCGCTCGCGGTACGCCAGTACGTCCTCTACGGCTCCATCGCCTCCCTGGCGGCCGGCGGGGCGGTGTGGATGCTCGGCGCCGCCGTCGCCGAGGTCGCCCCCCACGCCGACCAGCTCGGCGACCTCCTCAAGTGGGCCGCCGTCCTCGTCGCCGCCGTGGTGCTCGGCGTGGCCGGCCTGCTCGGCAAGCTCCGCTCCGTCACCGCCGGGACGGCCGGGGCGTCCGCGACGGCCAGCGGCGACGGTGCCAGCGCGACCGGCACCGTCCTGGCCCTGGTCCACCGCAACCACACCACCACCATCGGCAAGCAGTCCGCCGGCTGGCGCGGGGTCATCAACAACCACAACGGCTGAACCCGCCGACCGGCCCCCTCGCACCACGGCACCCCAGGCCGGCCGCACGACGCGGCCGGCCCTTCCGCCGCACCACCAGACCTAGAACAGGAACACGCCGTGAACCAGACCGACTCCCCGTTCGGACAGCACCAGCCCGGCACCTCCTCCGACGAGCAGCAGGCCAGCACGCTACGCGAGGCCGCGGCCCGGCGACTGCGCCGACTCACCGCCCCCGGCGGCTGGCTCGACCAGCGCCGCCGCGAGCTGACCGCCGCGATCAACGACTGGAGCAGCGCCGAACACTGGGTCCGCACCGTCACCTACACCGTGGCCCTCGCGCTCGGCCTCCTGATCCTCGGCACCGCCGGCGGCATCCTCCTCCAGGCCGCGGCCGCCGCCATCGGTGCTGTCCACCTGCCCGAGCACATCCCCGGCACCGGCGACGGCCTGGCCACCACCATCACCCACCCCGTCCACGCCTACCTCGCCTCTCACACGCCCGCGCCGCTCACCGAAGCCAGCGCGTACGGCGTGTGGAAGACCTTCGGCCTGGCCGCCGGGGCCCTTGCCTGCTTCTCCCAGGCCGCGACCTGGCGCCTGGCCTGGACAGGCTGGTCCGTCGTCACCGTCACGATGGTCTGGAGCGGCACGGACCCCGCTGGCCGCACGGTCGCCGTCGGCATCACCGCGGCCGCGCTCGCCGCCGCCTCCGCCCTTGCCCTGCGCGGCATCTCCTTCAGCCTGCGCCCGCTGGTGATCAACCGGACCGAAGTCCAGCCGCAGATCACCGTCCAGGCACCCGCGCCCCAGCCCTCCCCCGGACCGGTCCGGCTCACGTCGCTGCCGAACCCGTCCGGCCCGTTCGACCAGCGCCACTGATCCAGCCCCCGGGTGGCGGCCCACCGGCCGCCACCCCACCACTTGCCCCCGCACCGCCGACAGGAAGGCACCACCACCGATGAGCTGGGCGATATCCCGCGAAGCCCGCATCGCAGCGCTCTACGAACGGCTCCACCACCGCTCCGGAATCCTGGCCGGCCTCACCCCCGGCAGCCCCTCCCACGCGGGCATCCAGGCCGAATGCGACGCCATCCACGCCGAGATCAGGCGCCTGGAAGCCGCCGTCGGCATCTCCCCCAAGGCCGTCCTGGTCACCATCGGCCTCATCCTGCTGATCGCCTGGAGCCTGCTCCACCACTGACAACCGGGCCGTGACGCTGCCCACCACCACGCCCCGTTCCCGTGCCAGCCAGGCCCGGGGGCGGGGCGCGGTGGTGCGCGGCGCGGCCGCCCGGCCGGACACCCTCCACCAGGGAGCAACCCCATGCCCAACACCGCCACCGCCACCCCGACCTTCGCCAGCCTGGCCCAGCGCCACGGCCGCGAACTCGCCTACATCGCCAAGCAGGACACCAACCCCACCGCTCCCGCCGACCCGGCCAGCATCGACGCCACCGCGCTGATCGAGCTGGTGACTGACGCCGCCTCCGTCCTCGACCGGGCGCACCACGACCAGGACGCCGAGACGCTCGAGTCCGCCGCCCGGCTGCTCACCGAGGCCCACCACGCCCACGACGCCGACCAGCCCGCCCTGCTGCGCCGTGCCGCGCGCTACCTCCGCGACAGCTACGACATGGCCTGCGAACTCGCGGACGAACTCGGCGACGACCACGACTTCTGACCAGCCGCCCCGGCCGGGACCGCCCGCGCGGTCCCGGCCGGGGGCGCGCCGGTCGCGGCCTCACCGGCGACGACGGCCGCCAGCACCCCGGCACCCGCCGGTCACGACCGTTCCGGCCACCGCCCGGTGATGCACGCGTTCCGCACCCAGCACACCTCCTGACACCCTGCTGGAAGGACCCTCCCGAATGACCACCACCGTTGCCGCCCACCAGCTCGCCGAGGCTCTCAGCCAGGTCATGCCGCACATGGCCAGCCCGGCCGGCAGCACGCCGATCCTGGCCGGCGTCCACGTCGCCAACGACGGCACCCACCTCCACGCCGTCGCCACCGACCGCCACACCCTCGCCGTCGCCCGCCGCCGCCTGCGCGACTGCGAGGACGAGTGGACCGTCACCGTCGGCGCCGTGCACATCGCCTACCTGCACGCCTGGGCCGAGTCCCACCCCACCCACCGCGACACCGTCGACCTGGCCGTCGAACCCGGCCAGCTGACCGCGAGCAGCACCGCGGGCCGCATCGCCGTGCCGACCATGGACGGCGTTCACGCCCCGTGGCAGGCCCTGCTCGGCAAGCACCTCGACCGCCCCGCAGAGACGGTCGACATCGCCGGCCTGGACACGCAGTACCTGGCCCGCTGGGCAAAGGCCGGCCGCCACCTGCAGATCAGCCAGGCCGCGCCCGAGGCGCCGTTCGTCCTGGCCGGGCTCGACTTCATCGGCCTGCAGATGCCCGTCCGCCAGATCCGACAGGAGGCGCCGAGCCGCGCCGCGCTCGCCGCCGACTGGGCCACGTCAATCGCTAACGGCGCCCCTGCGAACGTCGACCTGCCGCTGCCGGCCGACGGCGACGCGGCACCGGCCATGACCGAGAACCTCCTCAAGCAGGTCCTCATCTCCACCCAGGAGCTGTACGACGTCGTCGGCGGCGAGGACCGCGCGGCAATCGCCGCGCACACCCGGGCCGGAGCGCACGCCTGGACCGCGCACCGCCTGCTCCAGGTCCTGCGGGTGATCGACCCGCGCACCACCGAACTCGCGCTCGCTGACATCAACGGCGAACTCGAGGCCGGCGACTTCCCGGAGCTCGCCTTCGACGACGCCGAGACCCTCGGCCACCAGCCGCAGGCGTGGATCGACTCCTACACCACCGCCCGCGACAAGCGCGCCGCCCAGGCCACCGAGAGCCCGGCGGCCAACTGACCGCCGACGCCCATACGGCTGCTGACGACCCACCGACACCACTGACCCCGGCCACCCGGGCCGAGCCAGCGTCCCGCCGACCGAGCCACCCAGGCCCGGCGAGCGGGGCGCCGCGGTGCGCGGCGCGGCCGCCCGGCCGGACCACACAACGCCCCACGCCAGGACACCGCACCCGCACCCAACCGGAGGACCAGTGACCGCCAGCCCCGACCAGGCCGCCCCGCAGTACCGGGCGGACCTCTCCGACCTCGAGCCCCTCGCCGCCCGTTGGGCCGCCAGGCGCGACGGCCGCCCCATGCCGCCCCTGGACCAGGCCACCCGCCGGAGCCTCATCCGCATCCTCACCGAAGCCGCGGCCCGAGGCGCCGCCCTCAACCCCCAGGCCGCGCAGCTCGCCCAGACCCGCGCCGACCAGCTGCGCGCCGGACTGGACTGACCGCCGCCGGACGCTGACGCTGCCCACCACCGCGCCCCGCCCACTGGCCAGCCGGGCCGGGAAGCGGGGCGCCGTGGTGCGCGGCGCGGCCGCCCGGCCGGACATCACCTCTTGTGATCGGAGAACCGTGGCACCCGAAACCACCGCCACCACCGAGTCCTGCAAACACCGTCTGCGGCGGCTGGAGCGGATCGAGTCCCCGCTGATCGCCCAGCTCGCCGCCGCGATCGGCCACCTGCGCACCGCCGGCGAGCACGCCGACCCGGCCCAGAGCCTCGCCCACTACCCCGGCCGCACCGTCCGGGATCTGACGAGCTGGGTCGGCGGCAACGTCCAGATGATCGCCGAGCTACTCGTCCCGTTGATCGCCCCGCACACCCGGGTGGAGATCACCAGCTACGGCGTCCTGCACCAGGACCCGCCGCTCGGCGACGCCCTGACGCTCGACCTGACCACCGCCCTGCGTAATCCCCCGGAAGACCCGGAGGTCCGCGAGGTGATGCTCCACGCCAGCGGCCTGGACCAGGTTGTTTACGACTACGTGCTGGCCACCCCCGGCGCCGTCGAGATCGCCGAGCGGACCGTGCTGCGCGTCCTCGCCCAGGCCGCCGCGCTGCCCGGCTGGCCGGTCGCCCTGCACGTCTACTGCAGGGGCGGAAAGCATCGCAGCGTTGTCCTGGCCCGCAAGGCCGGTGAGCTGCTGCGGGACGTCGGCGCGGACGTGGGCGTGACGCACCGCCACGTCCACCTGCCGGTCGTCGAGATCGGTATGGCCACCGTCACCGTCCCGTCGGCGGAGATCAGCGACGACCCGACCGGCGCCTGGACCGGTGACGCGTGAAGCGCACCGCACTCCTGACCGCCGCGGCCGGCACCGCACTGGCCGCCGCCGGAATCACGCTCCGCCTGCGGCGCCACGCCACCACCGTCCCCGTCCCGGACGAGCCGGCGGCCCGGTGGGGCGACCTGCCTTGCCCGCCGCTGCTCGAGGACGTCGGGCACCTGCACGACTGGCTCGCCTCCGGCGACTGGGCCGACCCCACCGACGTGCTGGAAGCCCTGCGGCAGCAGGCCCCGGCCCAGCTCCTCGCGGACCTGCTCCGCGACCTGGCCGCCGACCTGTCCGCCGCTGGCCACCCCGGGTCGGCCGCGCGGGCCCGCGAGGCCGAGCAGCTGCTGCGCCGGGTCGGCGCGATCCTCGGCGAGGCCGACTACGACGAGGACGGCTCCCCGTGCCCGGACGAGCCGCACGAGGCGGACTGCCCCGGCGGCTGCGGCGGCACCGGGGTGCTCCTGGAGACCATGACCTGGGACGACCAGGGCGACGGGATCTACGTGCCGGTCCACCAGGAGCCCGCTGACTGCCCGGGTGGCGGGGACCGCCTGCCCCACGGCGAGGACTGCGAATGCGCTGGCACCAGCTACACGTACGAGCCGGGCTACCGGCACCGCTGCCTCGGCACCGTGCCGCTCCGGGCGTTCCCGTCGTCCGACGACGACCCCTGGGACAGCGCCCCGCAGTACAGCGCGGACGACTACCCGGGCTGACACACCCTCCCACACAGCACCGCGGCCCGCCTGATCTCTCAGACGGGCCGCAGCCGACTCCCGGGCGCGGCCGGCCAAGACCTTCCACAGCCGACCGGCCACACCCGGGCATCCCTCCAGCACGAGACAGAAGGAATACCCAGTATGGCGACCACCGTCCTCACCCGTCCCGCCCTTTGTCCCACCCCGTCGCCGGGCCAGCGCCAGCACGCGGCGTCCGCGATCCGCGCCATCGGCCAACTGGCCCCGCGCCCGAGCCGGGCCCGCTACGCCTGCAACACCTGCTCGGTCGCCTGGTCCGGCCCGGAGGCCGACTGCTGGTGCTGCGGCATGCCCGCCATCCACGCCCGCAACGACGCCTCCCTCCTCCACCACCTGCTGCTCGCCCCCGTCACCCCCAGGAAGGCGGGCCCGCGGTGAGCACCCACCTGCCCGAGGACCTCGACCGGCGCCTGGCCGCCGAACTCGTCCCCCAGCGCCCCGCCCCGCCGGCCCGCCGCCGCACCGCGCGGTCGGCGCCGGTCGCCGCCGACCCGCTGGCCGCCGAGCACCGCCCCAGCTCCTGGCCGCCCTGAGCACCACCACCCCGAGGAGGACCGCAGCATGAGCACCGACCACCACGGCCAGGCCGTGCCGCTGGACCTGATCCTCGGCCCGCACCTGGCCGCCGCCGTCATCCGCCGCGCCGCCACCGCCCTCCAGCACGACGACCTGCTGCCCGAGCACACCGCGCTGCGCCTGGCGTGCGAGCGCGCCTCCGACGGCGATCCGCTGGTCCTGGCCGCCCCCGGCCAGATCTGGGAGCTGCGCGCCGACGTCGACCCCGACGACGCCCCCGCCCGCCGCCTGGCGGTCCACCTGCGCCTGACCGGCCCGCCGCGCGTCTACGTCTCCGACCTGGACGACCCGACCGGCGACGGCGCGATCGACGAGCTGCTCCTGGAGGTCCTGGACCTCTACATCCTGGCGTCCTGGGACACGCGCTTCCTTGCCGCGCCGACCACCGCCGTCGGCTGACCGATGCCCACTGACACCGCCAACCCGGCCACCGTTCTGATCGCCGCCGAGAGCATCGATCTAGCCCCCACCGCGCCCCGGCAGGACGCCGACGCCGCCGTGCGCACCGCCCGGAGCGCCCGCGACGAGGAGGACCTGGTCCTGCTGCTCGACGCCCTCGGCCTGCCCCGCGGCGAGGACGACCTCGCCCGGCTCGCACCGCACCTCGCCACTCCGGCCGGTACCACCACCACCGGCCGTCCCGACCACCACGACGGAGGCACCACCGTGTCCGACACCTTCACCGCCACCGAGCCGGCCGAGCAGGGCGACGTCCTGGCGACCCTGGACCCGATGACCCGCGAGGTCGCCCTGTCCATGCGCTACCGGGGCGACAGCCCGCTGAAGATCCTGGCCGCCACCGGCCTGGACGAGAGCGACCTGCAGCGCCTCATCGCCCAGCACCCGGACGCCGCCGAGCAGGCCTCGCCCTACGGCAGCGCCGTGGACGACCTCCTCGCCTGGGGTGAGCAGCACGCGCAGGCGAAGGTCCAGCGCCTGGCCGAGCAGGCCCGCCAGTCCCTCGGCAAGCTCCTCGCCCAGCGCGCCAGCGACCAGGCCGTCGCCGCCCACGAGAGCAGGGTCGCCACCCTCAAGGCCCAGTTGCAGCGCGCCGAGCAGGCCCTGCGCGACGCGAAGGCCGGCAAGCCGACGGCCGCCCCAGCCCGGTCGGCCGGACCGGCGGCGGGAGCGGACCTGGCACAGCCGGCCGACAAGGCCGTCCGCAACGCGATCCGCGCCTGGGGCGCCGAGCACGGACACACCGTCGCCGACCGCGGCGTCATCCCCCAGACGGTGCTGCGTGCCTGGTACGACGCCCACCCCGACACGCTCGCCCAGGCCGGCTGACCGTGTCCGCCCGCCCGAGCACCACGCCGGGCCACATCGTCGGCGCGGGCAGGGTCACCCTGTCCCGCCCCGACGGCGGCGCCGGGCCCGACTGGGGCGCCTACGCGCTGCTCTCGGTCCTGGTCGTCATGCCCAAGCTCGACCCCACCCGCAGCAACGGCTTCTCCCGCTGGGCCCGCTGCACCGACCCGGACGCGATCCGCCAGGCCCTGGCCGACGACGTCCGCCCCGCCCGCCTCCACGCCCTCAGCGTGCTATGCGAGCGCAAGATGTGTTTCCTCCAGTGGGCGGCCCGCCTCGCACTCGTTGCCGTCCTCGCCATCTCCGCCGCAGCGCTCCTGTCCGCCGCCGTCTGACCACCCACCACCCCACCCCGGAGGCACCCGCCGTGACCACCACCCTCCCCACCACCCGGCCCTGCGCCCTCGGCCCCGTCAAACCCGGCGACGTCGTCGTCATGATCGGCGCCAGCGGCTCCGGTAAGTCCACGCTGCTGCTCACCGTGCCGCCGCACCAGATCGTCAGCCTCGACCAGCTGCGCGCCGTCGTCTCCGAACCCGGCGACCAGGCCAGCACCCCGGACGCCGTGCTCCTCCAGCACCAGATCCTGAGCATGCGGCTGCGCCGGGGCCTGACGACGTACATCGACAACGTGAGCTGCGAGAGCCACCACCGCCTCCAGCTGGTCGACCTCGCCCACGCCCACGGGCGGCGCACGGTCGCGGTCCTCGTAGACGCCCCGCTCGACTTCTCGGGGGGTCCCGGCCCTGTGGCGTGACGTTGGGTTAGAGCGCTTCGTTGGGAGTCGGGAGCCGGTTCTCGGGGGGTGTTGCTCTGTGGCTGGTCGTTGTGAGTTCACAGAGCCTGAGGTGAGAAGTGCGAGCGTTTCCGATTCGAATGCCGTCCGGGGTGCGGTACTGGACAGTTGTCGATGACCGCTTGGAGGTTGTACGTCCGGCTGACCGTTGGCTTCGCCATCTGCGTTTCGGGCAGAACCGGGCGGAGCTAACGACCAAGGGCTACGCCGGTGATGCCGCCCTGTACCTCACCTGGTGCTTGCGGACGGGGCGGCAGTGGCCGGAGGCGGCACAGGACCTGGGCTTGTTCATGGTGTGGCTGCAGTACACCCCGATCGAGCCGGACGGCAGCATCGGCACGGTGCGGATGGGGCCTGGAGCCGAGCTGGTGCGAGGTGAGCGCCGGGTCAACCGAATCCTGACCGGGGTCCGGGGGTTCCTCACTCACGCGATCCGCGACGGCGCGGCGCCGAAGTGGGTGCTGGGCGTGCTCTACGAGCTTGCCGACACGCGAGGCCTGCCGGAGGAGGCGCGGGGCGAGGGGACCGGGCTGGCCTACCGGCTGAAGGCTCGGCACCGACTCCAGGAGCCGGTGTCGGCGGTTGACCGCACCAGCGATGAGCAGGTGGTGGCGATGTTCCGGGAGTGCCGCAACGCCCGGGACCGCCTGATCGTGCTGTTGCTCTCCCGGGTCGGGCTGCGCCGGGGGCAGGTGGCGGGGCTGCGCAGGGAGGACTGCCACCTCCTGATGGATTCGCGGGCGTTGGGCTGCGCGTCGGAGGGGGCCCATCTGCACGTGGTGCGCCGGGAGAACTCGAACGGGGCGTGGTCGAAGTCGCGGCGCCGGTGGGTTCAGCCGGTGGACTTCCTGGTGGTGCAGGCCTTCGACCAGTACGTCGCCGAACGCCACGAGCGGCTCGGCGCCGACGGCAGCGACTTCCTGCTGGTGAACCTGTTCCGCGCACCGCTGGGATCACCGGTCACCCCGGACGCGATCGGCGACCTTATCGAGGCCCTGGCCGCCCGGGCCGGCCTGGAAGGGCCGGTGGCGCCGCATCGGATGCGGCACGGGTTCGCGAGCAACGTCGCGGACGCCGGCGGCACGCTCGATGAGATCCAGGCCTTGCTTGGCCAGAACCATCCGGCCTCTGCCCAGCCGTACCTGCACCCGGCACCCACCCGCTTGCGGGAAGCGGTCGAACGGGTCGCCAGCCCGCGCGAGCTGACCGCCGAGGGCACCCGGTGACCGCCGCTGTGCCGGCCCAGACCGGCGCCGGAAGCAGCGATCCGGTCGTCGCCGCGCTGTGGGCGGCGGTCGACAAGGACTTCTTGGACCTGCTGGGCTGGGATCCGCAGGTTCGCGTGCTCCACTTCCCCAGCGAGCACCCCCAGCTCGGTACCCGCGCCTGCATCCACCCCGGGTGCGACAGGGCCAGTACCTATGCGTGCGGCCTGTGTTCGGGCTGCCGGCCCCGTTGGAAGCGAAGCGGTCTTCCCGTCGAGGAGTACCTGGCGACGGCCCAGGCCAGGCGGGTCCGTTACGCCGGCGACGGGCAGTGCGTCGTGCCGGACTGCCCGCGGGCGTGGCGGTCGTCGGCGAAGCTGTTGTGCGCCGCTCACCACTACCGGCGGATCACCGTACTGAAGTTGTCGCTGGAGGACTTCCTCGCCCATCCCGAGACCGGGCCGCTGCCGTCGTTCGGGCTGTGCGAGACCGTTGCGTGTGTGCGGCAGCGGACCGGAGAAAGGTCGCTGTACTGCATGGCTCACGACTGCCGGCTGCGGGAGTTGCGGCGGCGGTACGGCACCATCGACGAGGAGCACTGGCGACGCACCGCCGCACCCATCGACGTGGGCCGGGAAGTCAACCTGCGGGGACTGTCGGAGCGGGTCGTCGCCGAGGTCGTCCTCGGCCTGCAGCAGCGCGTGCGCGACGGCGCGCGCACCTGCTACTACAAGCTCCGCCCGTTCTGCGACCTCCTGCGCGAGCGCCAGGCCACCGCGGTCGAGGACCTGCCTGTCGAAGGCCTGAGCAGCCTGAACCGCCAGCTGCGCACCACGATCGTCAGGGACTGCGAGCGGGCCCGCATGTCCCCGGAGAGCGAGCGTCACAAGGACGTCTGGGACCTGCTGGCCTTCGGGCAGACCGGCTGGCTGTACTTCACCAAGATCAGCCAGCCCTGGCTGCGCGAGGCAGCCAAGCAGTGGGCGCTGGACGACATGCCGCGCCGCCGCGGCAGTAGCGTCGGCACCGCCGTCCAGTCCCATATCCGCGCGCTCAACCGTCTGTCGGAGAGCCTGCGACTGCAACGCCCCGACCGGGGAGATCACCTTGCCGTCCTGGGCCGCGACGACATCATCGCCTACCTGAACCGCATGGCCTACCTCGAACAGCAGGGGGAGGTCACGCTCAAGACGCGACGGGAGTACTGCGTCAACCTGCGTCGAATGCTGGCGCGGATGCGGGCGATGGGCCTGACCCGCCCAGGCCGGATCCTGCACGGGCTGGCGGACGACTTCGCGCTGGGAGTGGACGACGTCCCGGCCGTTCCGGACGAGGACGAAGTCGGGCACGACCTGCCGGTCGAGGTCATGCAGGCCCTGTGCGCGCACCTGCCGTGGCTGGAGCAGGGCCACGAGCGCGAGATCCGGCTCGCTGTCGAGCTGGTCATCGACACCGGGCGCCGCCCGGTGGAGATCTGCCGACTGGCCTTCGACTGCCTGGAGCGCGACGGGGCAGGCAAGCCAGTGCTGGTCTACGACAACTTCAAGTCCCACCGCTACGGGCGGCGCCTGCCGATCGCCGAAGCGACCGCCGGGCTGATCACCGCCCAGCAGGACCGGCTGCGCGCCAAGTACCCGGACACACCGCCCGGCCGCCTCAAACTCCTGCCGACGTCCTACCGCTGCCTGGACGGCACCCGCCCCATCAGCGTCGCGCGCCTGCAGGCCCTGCACCGGGCCTGGGTCGAGAGCCTGCCGCAACTGCGGGTACCGACCAAGGTCGAAGTCGACGGGCAGCCCGTCACGCACCTGCTGGCCTTCGACAAGAGCAAGATCTTCCTCTACGCCTACCGCCACACCTACGCCCAGCGCCACGCCGACGCCGGCGTTCCCCCGGACGTCCTGCAACAGCTCATGGACCACGAGCAGGCCGTCACCACCCAGCAGTACTACCGGGTCGGTGAACAGCGGCGCCGCGAGGCCGTCGAACGGGTCACCGCCATGCAGTTCGACCGCCACGGCAACCGGGTCTGGCGCACCGTCAAGGCCCTGCTGGACACCGAGCGCCTGCGCCGGGCCGTGGGCGAGGTCGCCGTCCCCTACGGACTGTGCAGCGAACCGTCCAACGTCGCCGCGGGCGGCCACGACTGCCCGGTCCGTTTCCGCTGCGTGGGCTGCGGCCACTTCAGCACCGATGTGTCCTACCTTCCCGACCTGGAGGCGTACCTCGCCGACCTCCTCCGCAGCCGTGAACGCCTGGCGGCCGTGATCGACGCAGACGCCTGGGCGAAAACCGAGGCGACGCCCTCCGACGAGGAGATCCGCCGCGTCCGCCGCCTGATCGGCCGGGTGAAGCACTCCGTCAACGAGCTCTCCGAGCAGGAGCGCACCGAGATCGAGCAGGCCACCGCCCTGGTGCGACGCGCCCGCAACAACGTCGTCCACCTTGGTCTGCCAGCCGTCCGCCAGCCACTCGTCGACTTCCGACCAGACAGGACCCTGTGACCACCACATCCATGGCCGACGGCCGCCGGGCGGACTCCGCCCGGCGTCGCCAGCGCGTCATCAAGGCTGTCGCCGCCGCCGTCAAAGCCGGCACACCCATCACCGTCTCCGGTATCGCCCGCCAGGCCGGTGTCGACCGCGCCTTCCTCTACCGCCACAAGGACCTGCTCGCCCAGGTCCACGCCGCCGATTCCGAGCCGAGGGCCGACAGCACCGGCCCCCTCGTCACCCGCGCCTCACTCCAAGCCGACCTGGCCAACGCCCAAGAACGCGCCGGCCGTCTCGTCGCAAGGATTCGGACCCTGGAGGGCAAGCTCTCCGAGCTCCTCGGCGAGCAGGCGTGGAGAGACTCCGGACTCGGCGGACCCGACGACATCGACCAGCTCAAGCGCCGCATCACCGCCCTTGAACAGCAAGCGGTCGATCTCACCGGTCAGCTGGAAGAGCGCAACGAAGAACTCCAGGCCGCCCGAGCTGCCAACCGCCAGCTGATCAGTCGGCTCAACACGGGCCACTGACCTCGGACGCGGGGGCGGTGGGACAGTGATCACTTGCCACCGCCCCCGCAACGACGAGCTGGAACGCCTGCATGCCATCCATCGGGGTGCCATCGGGATGCAGCCCGAGTGCGGCCGCAAGAACCACGGGGAGATCCGCCTCGGGGACAGCGACGCGCAGCTCCGCGAGGACGTCGGGAAAGTCGACGTCATCGATGGCGCCCAGATACTCCTGGCGCAAGCGGTGGATGACCTCCACCAGCTCGGGCCTCAGCCGCATCCAGGCGCGGGACGTCCGGATCTCATCCGCGACCTGATCCATGAACCAGCGCATGACCTCGTACGGGATGTCCAGGTGCCGTCCTTGGGGATCGAAGCACACCGTCGGCTCGCGCGCCGGGTCCTCGTCGGGGATGACCGCGGTCACCACGGCCCGTTGCTCCCGGACGAGGTCCAGCTCCAGGTACCAGGCGTCGTCGGGCACGGAGTACATCGCGGTGATCGCGTAGTCGCGGCTGGGGTGCGTGACCATCGTTCTCAGGCCTTCGGGTCGATCGGCGGTGTGGTGTGGACCTCGGCGTCCGGGGCCAGCCGCAGACCGGCTGTGGCGAGGAAATCGGTGAGTTTGATCCAGCCGCCGTTGGTTCCGTCGTCCCAGCTGGTCCAGAGCCTCGACTCCTCGCCGTCCCAGGTGTCGACGTCCTCACTCGGATGCTGCTCGACAGTCCCCTCACCGTGCCGGTATCGCAGGTACAGGTACTGACCCGTGGTCGTCCAGGCGTCCCACTGCGACGGGCAGCCCCCGGAGGTCTGCACCACCCGAGCGAGGGTCACATCCTCGTGCAGGTGGGCCTCGACAGCGCCCAGATGCTGGTCGTGGGCGATGAGGAGGTCGTCCACGAGACCGAGCAGGCGGACGCTTCCGCCGGGGAACTGGAGCGTGAGACCGGCCGTGAAGCTGACACGGCCGTCGTTGTAGTCGATCTGCCGAACCGACCGGATCGTCTGCCCGACAAACCGGGTCACCGGAACATCCGGCGAATCGTCGATCACGGAGACGCTTCCGTACTCCTCCATCGAGTACGGACCATGCGGCTGGTCGGCCCGCAGAGACACGCCGGTCGAGGGCGTATGGAACAGAACCGGGCCCAGGCCCTCCAGGTGAAGCCACAGGTGCACCAGCGACGGATCGTCGTCAGCGTAGTGATGCCAAGCCGTGGTCACCTTCAGCAGTCGCCTCCCGATCAGGTCGGCGGCAAACAGCTCCTCATCGTCGATCACCCGCCGATGCTCGCACGGCCTCACTCAGAGGACACGCGAATTCCTGACCGGCTGCCGCCGCCAGGACCCGTCTGTCAGCGGTCACGCTCTTCCCCACGATCTACATGATCAGCTTCACGTAATTCCTCACCCGCACCGTCACGCTTCCCCATGGGGATGGCGGTTACGAGTAGATGCCCATCGGCAGGGGAAGGCCCATCCCCGCCTCTCCCTGCCATTCACATGAGCAACGGGTCGACCGGCGGCCATGGGTAGCCCAGTTGCTCGGCATCATGCGAACCTCCCCAGACCTCGGCGGTGGTACGGGGATCGTCTGCAGTCAGCCGCGCTTCAAGGCGCTCGGCCTGGTCCGATGGGGCGTCCGCGGAGATTGGGAGAGTCATCCCGAACTGCAGCCAGGGCAGATCTGTATCGGCCCGGTCAGGGGGATGCCTCAGGACGACGTGGATTCGATCGGGTTCCTTGCGGGAGGCCCAGACGCCTTCCAACTCGCACTCCCACCGAACGAGCCAGTCCCCGCGTTCTCTCAGTCCCGCCTCAAGCAGCCGCGCAACCGCTCCCGCCGGCCACTCCCAACTGCGGTCCTCTTCGGCTCGCAGGACCTCGGCCTCGTACTGACCTGCGGTGAACCGAAGCTCCGGCAGGTCGAAGTCCTGATTGGCCAGGTCGCGCCATCCCGCCCAGACAACAAGCTCCCCGTCACGCCTGACGGTCACGTACAGGGCACCACAGCACTCCTCCACGCCGCACCCGGACCAAGCGAGACGAACCTCATGAGCCGTCGCCGCGGCATGCAACGGCCCGTCCTGGCCCAACAGATACCGAGGGCCTACTCCCAGATACCGGGAGCCTCCCACGCCACCGGGGACCACCTCGGCCAGAAGATCCCGGCCATTGACGATCGGGCGGACCTCCACACCGCCCTCGTCGGGCGGTGGGCACACGATGCTCAGACTCAGAAGGTCCGGTCCCATGGTCATCGACCCATGATCGCGGAGCCGACTCGCAACTGTCATGTGAATTCGCTTGGCCTCCACTCAGGGGAGTAGTTCGGGCCACCTCCAGGCACGCTGGCCCCTGGACACGGACGGGACGACAGCTTGGGGAATTGCGTGGCCGTCCACACCTCCCGCCGACGTTGCTGGCGACCACTGACGAGTGAAGCCGGCCGATATCCCTTGCGCCACACATGTTGTGATTACTACGGTGCCGACTCATAGCCACTGAGCTGCGAAGACTCCGTCGTGAGTCCGCCTCAGGATCGGCGACCTCCTGAGAACTCGACCTCTGCCTCGCACGGAACTCGGCCAGGCCCGACCACCAGCGGGTACCGGAGGACGAGCTGCGCTACCAGCACCGCATGGCCCGCTCCGCCCGCGAACTCCTCCTCCACGAGGGCTTCGACGAGATCCGCCACCACCGCACCGGGCACTGACGCTGCCCACCACCGCGCCCGCCGCCCCCGCCACCCAGGCCGGGACGGCGGGCGCGGTGGTGCGCGGCGCGGCCGCCCGGCCGGCACCCGACCCGTCTCCCGGAGGCACTCGTGACCGACACCCTGCGCACCCGCCTGGCCCGCACCGCCCTGGACGCCGCCGACAGCGTCGCCACCGTCACTGCCGCGGCCGCCGCCGGCCTCACCGCCTACCGCGCCCTCACTCACCGCCCGGCCGAAGCCCGCGTCACCCTCGCCCTCGCCACCGGCGCCCTCGCCGCCCTGATCACCGACCAGACCGCCTACAAGGCCCTCGCCCCGCTGCGCCGCCGTCTCGGTGCCGAGCACCACGGCCCGGCCCGCGAGGCGGTCCCGGCGCCGACCCGGGAGCAGCTGGCCGCCGACGTCTGCGCCGACGCCGCAGCCCGCGCCGCGTTCAGCGCGGGGCGGATCGACTACAGCCACGGCGCGCTCACCAAGGCGGAGAACTGGACCGGCGCGGAAGACGGCAGCGCGACGTGCGAGATCACCTCCACCGCGCGCCTGCTGGCCGTTCCGCGCCCGACCGACCACGACGGCTACACCAGCCGCACCTACCTGCTCGCCCGGGACGGCGAGCAGCCGGTGCCGATCCACACCATCGCGGACCTGGCCGCGCTCCTGGACGCCCCCGCCGCCGACACGACGCAGCCCACCGACGGCGAGGCCGAGGACGGCGGCCCGTGGGCCGCGCTCGGCGAGCACCTCGCGATCGCCGAACTCTGCCCCGCCCCGGCCGCCGACGACGAGGACCAGGCCGACGAGGACGAGGGCGAGGACGTCGACCAGGAGGCGGAGGCCCACGCCGCCGGCCTGCTGTAGCCGACCACGCCCAACAGCGGGCCGTCCCTCCCTCGAGGACCGGCCCGCCGCCACCGCACCTGACCACCAGCCACCAACCCGGCCCCGGCCCGCACACCAGCAGGCCGGGGCCGACCCGTCGAAGGAGACACCACAGATGACCACCACCGCCCTGCCCCAGGCCGACGAACCCCAGCCGGTGTCCGCGGACGTGACGCCCGCGACGACGGTCTGTCCGGGGCAGGAGGCCCTGTTCATCATGCGCCGCAGCTGGGGGCCGGTGCTGGCCCGACTTCGGAGCCGGCCACTGGGCGAGCTGCCGCTGACCGGCGCCGCCACCGCTCTGGTGGAGGACTTCGCCGAGCTTCGTCGCCGCCTACCCCGAGTGCACCGCGAAGCTGCCAAGGTAGCGGGCCGGCCCCTAACGTCTGCGAGAGGAGAGCGCCAGTTCGCTAGCTGATCGGCCCGCGGTCTCGTGCAGGATCAACCGCCTGAACGCCGACGCTCGGCAGTAACGAGGAACGACAGGCATGCCGTCCGCCACTACGCGACGGCGCTGGTCGCTGCCATCAACGAGAGGTGTACGAGGCATGGCTTGGTCGACAGGAAGGTGGCCGACAGCGCATGGGCGAGTATGCGCAACACCCTCAGGGGTGCAGAGTACGCATCCAGCCCACCATGACCACGGGCGGCGGCGAACTCCACTCCTGTTGGGTTTTGAAGAGCTTGGGGTATGTCCGGCGGATGTGTAGGGCTTCCTGGAACGGGTGCAGGGCCTCCTCGCTCCGCCCCAGCGCCATCAACCGCTCCGAGAGGTTGATCAGGGCACCGGCGAGGTCGGGCAGGTAGGCGTCCGGGTTCACTTCCGCCAGCGCACGGCGGATTCGCACGGCTTCCTGGGCCGCAGCCAGGCCCTCCTCCCGCCGCCCCACACTCCCCAACCGAATAGACAGGTTATGCAGGGAGTGAGCGAGACCCGACCGAAAGGCGTCCGGGTTTGCCTCGACCAGCGAGCGGTAGAGGTCAGCGGCTTCCTGGGCCACGGCCAGGCCCTCCTCCCACCGCCCCATCTCCCCCAGCCGGATGGAGAGGTTGTTCAGGGCACCGGCGAGGTCGGGCAGGTAGGCGTCCGGGTTCAGCTTGGCCAGCGCACGGTAGTGGTTGGCGGCTTCCCGGATCGCGTCCAGGCCCTTCTGCTGCCGCCCCATCTCCCCCAGCCGGATGGAGAGGTTGTTCAGGGACGTGGCGAGGTCGGGCAGGTAGGCATCGGGGTTGACCTTGGCCAGGGCACGGCGGATGCGCACGGCTGCTTGGATCGCGGCCAAGCCCTGCTCATACCGCCCCATCTCCCCCAATCGGATGGAGAGGTTGTTCAGGGACGTGGCGAGGTCGGGCAGGTAGGCATCCGGGTCCGTCTCGGCCAGCATGTTGCGGATGCGCACGGCTTGCTGGATCACGGCCAGGCCCTCCTCCCACCGCCCCACCTCCCCCAACCGGTTCGAGAGGTTGTTCAGGGACGTGGCGAGGTCGGGCAGGTAGGCGTCTGGGTTGACCTTGGCCAGCGCGCGGTAGTGGCTGGTGATGGTCTGGGTGAGACGGACCGCCGATTCGGCGAGGCGCCGACTGGAGCGCGGGAGCCAGCCGTTCAGGGTGGTGAGGTCGTCGAGCGTGACGGTGGGGTCGGCGGTAATGGCGTCGAGGGCGGTGATGAGGGGGGCTGGGTGGTTGGTCTGGACAGCGGTGGTGATGATCTGGCCGGCGAGTTGGCGGTGGTTGCGTGTACACAGGCGGGTCAGGTGCGCATCGAGGCGCCTCTGGAAGACGGAGTGGGCGGCGGCGCGGCTGTAGATGGTCAGCAGCTGGCCCGTCTGAGCGTGGTCCGCGTCGTTGAGGAGGTGGTCGGCGAGAGCGGGATCGGCGTCGAGGATGCGCCCGGTGTGGCGTTCGGCGAGGCGGTCGGGCTGGAGGCTCTCCCAGGGCCGGCCTTCGAAGGTTGCGGGATAGAGCGCGGCGATCCAGGCGGTGACCGCGTCACGGCGGTCCCGGGTCTGGTCGGCCAGCGCTGGGAGGCTGCGCCAGGTCTGGTCGGCTTGTTCGCGGTCGGCGGCGCCGACCAGGTGGGCCGCGGCCAGCGCCGTCTTGAGGGTGTCGAAGGTCAGCCTGGGCACAAGGCCGCGGGCTGTGGCGGTCTGCTCCCAGTAGCGGTACTCGTGGCCGAGCAGCCGGTCCTCGACCCCCTCCGCTGCTTGCCGCACCGCACCACCCCCGGTCGGTGCGGCCGGCACGGCGGTGTCGAGGAGGTCGGCGAGGGCGGTCATGTGGAGGGTGAGCGCGTTGCCGTACGCGTCCAAGTCGAGCCGGGGGACGGTCAGGGTGTCGGCCATGGCCGGCCAGTCGTGCTCGGCGTATCCGTGGACGTGGGGAAGAGCCGTGGCGAGGGCACGGACGGCTTGGCGGTAGGCCTCGCGCCGGTTGGACGGGTTGGCCTCCAACGGGAGCAGCAGGTGGATGCGGGCGGCGTCGAGGTAGTCCTGGGTGAGGCTGGTGATGTTCTTCGCGTGGGTCCACCAGTCGCCGGCGGTGCGGGCGAGTAGGAGGATCTTGAGCGGCGTGGTGCCGGGGTGGTCGGCGATGGCCTCGATCAGGGCGGTGAGTTGCTCGGCGCGGATTTCTGCGTAGTCGAGGACGATCAGCATCGGCCTGGCTGTGTGCCGGATCTCCCGCAGCTCAGCCGAGGTGGCGTCCGGGTGCGGCCACAGGACAGCCCACCGGTCGGCGGCCAGCAGGTCGGCGAGGTGGTGAGCGAGGCGGGTCTTGCCTTGCCCACCGGGCCCGTGCAGCAGCCATGCCCCGAAGCCCCCCAGTGCACACCATGCCCGCATCCGCTCGATCAGGTCTTCGCGGCCGTGGAAGGGGACGGTCTGCCGTCCGGCCTGCAGCAGCGCCGCGGGCGAGCGCAGTCCGCCCCAGGGGGTGCCGGGCGCTGGGTCTGCGAGGTGCTGGAACTCCACCGCTTCCAGGCCGCTTGCGGCGCCGGCATGCTCGGCGAGGGCGGTGCGGAACGCCGGGTCATGCTGGAGGACGTAGGCAGGCACGACGTTGAGCTGCCCGTGGCCGGAGTACGCACGGTCGGAGGCGACGACGCCGGTGAGCAGGCGACCACAGAACACTGCGGCCCCTGACAGACCACCCCACGGTGAGGAGCCAGCCAGTGACCCCTGCGGGGGGTGCTGGAGCAGATCCATCACGTACTGGTTGCCAACGAACCCGCTGCCCGGGTTCACCACCCCCGTCAACTGGACGGCCTCCACCGCGGCCCCGGACCGCTGGGCCACCTCCGGCACACCCCAGCCCTCGCACACAGTGCCGGGCCGGTCCGTCACCAGGCGCCCCCAGCGCACCACCCCCGCCAGTGGTTGCCACCACGGGCCTTCGTCGACAAGAACCAGCGCGGCGTCATCCCGACCGCCCGGCGTGCCGCACCACACCACCACCCCGCCCACCGCGTGGTCGCCGCCGGGGCGGAACACCTCCACCCGCTCATCCGTCCGGGCGACGACGTGCGCCGAGGTCAGCACCAGCCGCCCGCCCACCGCATACCCCGACCCCGGGCCACCGGGCCCGGTCACTCCCATCAGACGCGCCCGCTCCACCCCAGTCTCCCTAGACGTGAGTTATGCGCAGTTCAGTCCGTGATGCGGCGCGAAGTGTCCCCGGGGCCGGACGGCCGCTCGGGCGTGCCGCTGACCAGCAGGTCACCGCCGTGGACGTTCCTCGGCGTAAGCGTGAACGACACCCGGTGTGTGCGGCCGCGCGAGACCCCGGCCTCCGTTTCCGCGCCCACCGCCCACAATTTGAACCCGGCCTTCGCCTTCGCGTCCGCCCGCAGCTCGACCTCGAACTCCATCTCCACGGGCCCCACCGCGAACACCACATCCGGATGGTCTCCGCCCAGCGCCGCCGCCGCGATCAACTCATCCCGCACCGCCGCCACCGCATCCACCAGCGGAATATCCACCGAGCCCACCCCAATCCGACGCGCCGTCATATCAACACGGACACGGTAGAACCGCCATCGCGCCGCCCGCAGCCAAACCCGCCGACACCCGGCCCCAGGCCGTACCCCGTCAACATCTGGCACCCATCCCCGGGCACTCGGCCAAGCAGCGACCCACCATGCCGCAGCGACAACCATCAGGCCTCCAACAGTGGCTCTCAAACTCATCGCCGAACTGGCACCCAAACCACGACCAACCACTTACTGACGTGCAGGTTCCGGCCTCTCAGCGCTCAGGATTCTGGGAACCCGCGCGCTTCCGCCCGAACCGACAGCAAAGCCGGCTTACTCCTCGGCCTGGACGGTGTCCTCACGGCGGCCGTCGCCATCCTCGCCCAGGCGAACGGTGCCAGCCTCCCCGTCATCACCCCGGCCGCCGCCATCCTGCTCGCCGCCACCCTGCTCGCCGTGCTCGTCGTACGCCCCCGCATCACCCCGCACGACCGCAGCTCCTACGCCCACTGGGCAGACTGCACCCCCACCAAGCTGCGCGCCGAACTCATCCCCGACCGCCGCATGGACCGGCTGCGCGTCCTATCCGCCCTCTGCCACCGCAAGATGCTGCTGCTCCGGTGGGCCTCGGACACCACGATCGCCGCCCTAGTTGCACTCTCTGCAGCCGCCCTCATCGCCGCCGCCTGACAGCCAGCCCGGCAACCACGAAGGCCCACACCCGACCGGTCGGGTGTGGGCCTTCGTCGTTCGGGCTACGCGGAGATGCGTACCAGCAGCTTCTCCGCGACCGTGTGAAGCGCGTCCGGCTCCAGGTGGTCGCGAAGGCGTTGGTGAGAAGGAGAGAAGTGTCAGCGAGGCGGATCTGGTGGAAACGCCGTTTCCACCCACCCGGCACCCAAGCGGATTCTGATGTGCCGACACGCTGCCTCAGTTCGTGTCTGATCGTCTCGCGTCAGTATGCTGACGTCATGGCATCCCCGTACTCGGGAGGTGAGCGGGAAAAGCTAACGTCGAAGCTGCCCGCGTCCCTCCGTCAAGACCTCAAGGTTCGCGCCGCTCAGCTGGGCATCGACCTCCAGGACGCCGTTACCGACGGCGTGATCGCCTGGCAGGCCCACACCACCCCTCTACCGACGATCGACACCGCCGGTGCCGATTCCTTCGGAACCTGGCTTCCCGAAGGCCTCTACGACGCCTTCAAGGGCGACTGCCTGCAACGCGGGGTGTCCTACATCCAAGGGCTCGCTCAAGCAGTCCGGCTCTGGCTTGACCAGCACGCTGCCGACGAGGCGCAGTCCGTACAGCAGCCGGTCCGGCGGATCGTCATGGCCAACCAGAAGGGGGGCGTCGGCAAGACCGCCCTCAGCGCCGGCGTCGCGCAGGCCTTCGCGGAGGACGGCCAGCGGGTCCTTCTCATCGACTACGACCCGCAAGGACATCTCAGCCACCAACTGGACATCCCCGCCATCGACGCAGGCGAAGAAAGCCTTGTCACCCACATGCTTGAGCGCGAGAAGGCCCGCAAGCTCATCCAGGACCTGGCCGTCGTCATTCCCGGCGAGCGGTTCGGGGGCAGGCTCCACGTCCTGCCGGCAGCCTTCGACGCCTTCCTCCTCGATGCAGGCCTGGCCATGTTCCGCGGACCCCGGCACGCCGTCCTCGAGCGCGCTCTCAGCGCGGCCGAGGCCGACTACGACGTCATCGTCATCGACTCCCCGCCCAGCCTTGGCCTGGCCATGGACGCCGCCCTCTACTACGGCCGACAGCGCGACGAGGAACAGGACGGACGTTCCGGCGTCGTGATCCCGGTGGAGGCGGAGGACAGTTCCGCGAAGGCCTACGGGATGCTCGTCAAGCAGATCAACGCCCTCATGGCCGACTACGACCTGAACCTTGAACAGCTCGGGCTCGTCGTCAACAAGTACGACTCCCGCCGGGGCTTCATCGCCACCTCCTCCCTTGAGAAGTGGCAAAGCCTCGGAACCCCCCGAGTCCTGGCCGTCAACAAGGACCTTCGAGAGCAGCGCGAGGCAGTCCGCGTCACCCAGCCACTGCTCGCCTACGCCCCCGACAGCGAGCAGGCTCACACCATGCGTCAGATCGTCAGGGAGCTTTCCTCGTGAGCAGTCGCAGCAAGGCCGCCATGCTCGGCGGCTCCAGCACCTTCGATGCTGTCGCACCGCAACCCGTCAGTGCCCGCGGCCGCGCGTTGGCCGCCCTCGACGGCAAGCCCGTCGTCGCTGAGCCAGCAGCGCCCGCAGCCACCCGGAACGAGGTCAGCCTCGGCCGGCTCGCGCACAACCCGTTCAATCCGCGCGAGACCCTCACCGAGATCAAGGAGATGGCCGACAGCCTCGAGGCCCGCGGCATCGTCCAGGTACTGACGGTGGTGACCCGCGCCGCCTTCGCAGCCGCCCACCCCGGCCACGAAGACAAGATCGGCGCCGCCGACTACGTCGTCCTCGACGGCAACCGCCGCCTCGCCGGCGCCCGCCTGGCCGGACTGGACAAGCTGCCCGTCCACATCGACGACACCCTGGCACACACTGCGGACGACATGCTCGAGTCGGCGCTCGTTGCCGCGGTCCAGCACGTTGAAATCGAACCGCTCGACCAAGCCAAGGCACTGGAGCGGCTCGTCGCCGTCCACGGCTCACAGCGAGAGGTCGCCAAGCGACTGGGCAAGAGCCACGTCTGGGTCTCCCAGCGGCTTTCCCTGCTCAACCTGACTCCTGAACTGCAAGAAGCCGTCGAGACCAAGCAACTGCCGGTCGAGATCGCCCGCTCGGCAGGCCGACTCCCGCAGGACCAGCAGAAGGCTGCAGTCGAAAAGGCGATCGAGGAACGCGCAACGCCCAAGCGCCCGCGCAGCGGCACGCGTGGAAACGCCGTTTCCACACCCGAAGCAGGTAACCCCGCGCTGCCAGTAGCAGCGGCCAGTGGAAACGGCGTTTCCACACCGGCCCTGCCGGACCAGCGCGAAGCCAGCGGTGACGAGAGTGCTCGAGCGGAGTTGTCTGCGGAAGACTCCTCAGCAGACCTGGTCGAGCAGTCGCGGCAGGTCGGCAGAACGGCCACCCAGAACGGCGGGACTGGTGTTCCCGACTGGCGTGACCTCGATGGAGTGGCGTCCTGGCTCTGCCGTTTTCTCCAGCCTAGCGAGTTGAGGGTCGTCGCCACCAAGGTGCTGGACCGGCTTGAGGAGTACGCGCCGGACCGAACGGCCAACGGCTGATCAGCGGGAGGGCCTTCAACCGGCGGCCCGGCACCCTCGGGTGCCGGGCCGTTCTGCTGCCCATAGGGGGAGCCATGCCACATCCGCCGCACCGTAGGCGTCGTGGTGGGTGGGCCAGTCGATCATCTGGCGATTCAGGCACGCTGCCGGACGGCCGCCGTGGGATCGGCGACTTGTCCGGTGACGGGGAGCTTCCGGCGCAGTGGGGGACAGGCGGCTGCTGATGGGATTGACGTGACATCAAGCGTGCTTGAGGGGAGGCCACTGCGTCAGCTCGGCCGCAACCGCCCTGGTGCTGACAGGGAAGCCGGTTTCGTCGGCGTGTCGGACGTCGCCAGGGGTCGGGCCGGCGCGGCAGCGGACGTGCCCAATTTGATCGCTTCCTGGACCGGCCGGCCAGAAATTGCATGTCCATGGCGGAAAATTGACCAACAGAAAGGCCCCTTGAGGCGCCTTTCAGGATGCGGCCGGTACGTCGGGCTTGTCGATCGGCCAACAGGCCGCCAGAAGGCTCTTCTAGAGATTTCGATCATGGTGGCGATCGCTCTGCTGGCGAAAACCTCCCCTCGAGACGTGCCCCAGGCGACCGGACGGCCGTCAGGTGGGTGGCTGGCTCCCGCTAAGCGGGTTCTTCGCGAGGATCTGCGGGCCGCGGAGCAGGCGGTGATCTCCCACCACGCGGCGGAGGGCAACCTCATGAACCACCCTTACGCCAGATAGAAGGCAGCGGTCCTCGGCGCGGAGTGGGATGGTCTGTTGACTGGCCCTGACGCAGCGGCTCGCGTGGAAACGCCGTTTCCACCCCTGAAGCAGGTGACCCCGTATTGCCAATAGCAGCGGCCAGTGGAAACGGCGTTTCCACACCGACCCTGCCGGACCAGCGGGAAGCCCACACCAACGAGGCGCCGATGGTCGTGGTCCGGCTGGTTCCATCCGATCCTAGAGGAACCGCGCAACTGGTCCTCGATACGACGGACCACCGACAGGCTGTCCAGGTGGCGTCTGAACTGCTCGAGCTCCTGAAGCGCAAGGCCGAACCCCAGGTTTGATGAGCGCTCTGGCGTCCAACCCCTGCTCAAAATGTGCGACGCCCGGTCCCCCGCCCAGGCGTCGCACGCGTTTCCGACGAACGACGGCGTGGTGCCCGCCAGCGGCCCGGATACCGGCACCTCCCAGAGGGCATAGGTCCCCTCGGACCCACCTGGGGCGAGGGGAGCAGTGCGGTGTCGTGGAGAGATGCGGTTCAGCCCGCCCTACGGGTCCTGCTCCAGGGCGACAGCTACACGGACCCGCACCTGGAACTGCTGCGCCTCGGGGTGGAGCATCCGGAAATCGCCGCCGAGACCATCGTCGTGACGTTGGCGGTGGACGGTGCGCTCGTCACGGGGACCATGGTGTCGGCGGCGGCATGGGAAGACCTGCACGTCCGCCAGCTTGGCGAGGCCGACTACTACGGCCTGCGGAAGGTCGTCCGGGAGGCGCTCGGGCACCTAGACCAGGCTGCCGAGGACGGCCGGCGCCGCCGCGAGGTGGACCGGCGCTTCCTCCACCTGCGGGACGTCACCTACCGCGCCGGACGCACTGTCCGCGCGTTGCCACTGTGGCGTGGCCCGATCACGGCCGTCAGCGGGTGGACGCTCGGGACGCCCGACCCGGACTGATCCGCCAGCTGGAGAAGCGGCCCAACTGTGCGCATTCCCACCCGGGTTGCTCACCGTAATCGGTAGGGTACAGAGCATGATGATCCTCACCGATGGCGGGCAGGACGCCACCACCGAGAGCCTCAAGTTCTGGCGCGACAACCGCCACCAGCTCGGCACGTTCATCGAGGCGCGTGCCTACCTCTCCGAGGACGACGTCATCGTCGACGGCCGCCGGTTCGCCAACACCGGCCACGGCTCGCAGAACGCCTGGCCACAGTCGCCGAAGCTCGTGCTGATCGACGAGGACGCCAACGAACTGTGGCTGACCGCGTGCTGCGCCGGCTATGGCGGCACCGGCCCCGGCGGGACGCAGGACATCCTCGTCGAGGAAGGCTTCGGCACGTCGGAAGAGATCGGCCGTCTGGTCACCGACCACCTGGTCCTCGTTCTCCGCAAGGGCCTTGCCCAGCCTGTCGAGGCTGTCCCCTCCGTGCTGCGCGGCAACGACCGTGACCGGCGGAACCTGGACCGCTGGCTCACGCGCCTGTGGCACGAACCGCGCATCCACACCGACAAGGCACTGCGCACCGCGAGCCGTTGGCTGCGCAAGAGCGACCCGCTGGACGGCGCACCCGACGGCGTCCACGGCACCGAGGACGCCGCCTGACCCAACCGGGCACAGCCCCGCGCCCCGCATTCGAATCCGCGCAGACAGGGAGAGTCGCATGGGAATCAGCAGCACCTACCTCAGCAAGGCGGAAGTCCAGGACCTGCTCGGGGTGAGCTCGTTCGGGATGTGGCGCCTGCCCAGGCAGCACAAGGACTTCCCCGCCCCTGAGAAGGACCACTACCGCGGCCCCTTCGCCCCGGAGCCCGACGGGCCGGTCTGGGACGGCACCAAAATGTACGAGTGGGCCGCCGCCACCCCGGAGTTCCAGCACCGCGGTGCCTTCCTGGAGCGGCCCCTGCCCGGCCAGCGCCAACCCGGACGCTGCCTCGGCTACCGGGACACCGCACACGGGCCCGCCACCGACTGGCAGACCAGCATCGGCGTCATCCGCATGCTCCACACCACCGAGCGCGGAGCCGCCTCAGCCATGGCAGTCGACCTCGTGGCCGTGCACAACCGGGAGATCGTCACCGTGTGTGCCCTGTTTGGCGACATTGGCCACACCGGGCCCGCCCTGATCGCCGCCGACACCGCGCAGCCGGGCATCGAGTACGAGGCCCGGTGGGGCCGCGTCGCGGACCTTGCTGGACAGTCCCTGCCTTGGTGGCCCGACCTGCTGCGTCGGCCCGAGGTCATCCGCCTGTGGGAGCCCGGCTCCCCGGCCGTCGTGGCGGACGTCCTCGCCGACGACCGGGAACAGGTCCTGCGCCGGGCTGCCCGTAACACGGCCTTCAGCGAGCCTGCCCGCAGCGCGCTGAACGCCATGGCCGACGCGATCCGCAATCAGCGCGTCGAGGGCGTCGCAACGGACATTCAGATCTTCGGCGGCCACAGCGACCGGATGCAGACCCGTCTGGTCATCGCGGCGCAGCATGACGAGACCATCCACCCCATCGACGTCGAAGAGGACGAGGAACTCCTTGAGGCGGGCTGGAGGGAGATCGTGGCTAGCAGTCAGCCGGACGCGGTCGCGGCAGCCGACGTCGCACTGGGCTACCACCCGGAGCTGCTGCCGTACGGGCGGTTCACCGATGTCCGGGCCAAGGAGGGAACCGTCGCCGAGCGATGGGCCCGCAGGCTCACGGTGTGCGACCCGACCGCCGGCCACGCCACCCTGGCCGAGGGCAAGGAGGTGGAGGCGTTCTTCGTCGACCCCCTCACCGACATGCCGGTCGTCCGCACCAAGGACGACGGCGACAAGGGGCCCAAGTGGCTCTTCTACGCCCCGCTCGCCCTGCCCGCCGGCCGCGGTGAACTGGCCTCCGCCGTCCTGTACGGCACCGTGTGGATCACCACCACCGACGGACAGGTTCACCCCGCCCCCTGCACCCCGGGAGACCACCTGTGGTGGGGCGACGGCTGGGGCGACCGGCCCACCGAAGCCGCCTACGTCGTCAACCAGCTCCTCGACAACCTCGCCACCCCCATCAGCCTCCGCGACCACTGGTCGAAGGCCCCGGCCGGACTCACCGCCCTGTTCAACGAGAAACACAAGCAGGGCACCGAACTCACCCGCGCCACGCTGCTGCACGCGCGGATGACCCCGCCGCCCCCGCGGCGCTGACCGCGAACGCAGTGGGCCGGGACAAGGCGCCCGGCCCGGAATCCACTCCGCCGAGGCACACAGCGAGGTAGAAACCGGAAGGCCGTCACCCGTTGGTGACGGCCTTCCAGCGCTTTCTCAGGCCCCGGCAGCCCACCGCCGGGTGAACGGCACGATGGTCAGCGGTTGGGGTGTTGGCGGACGGTGACCAGGGCCCGCCACCTGGTGCGGACCGTCTCTTCGGCGTCGAGCCATTGTGTGGTGGACGGTGCGGGCAGCGGCCGGCCGGCCTGCGGATCACCGACGGCGACGAGAACACCGCGCCCGTGGTAGAGGTCCTGCCGCCCGGCAAGGGCGACGAGGCCGCGCGGCACGACCCGCAGTGGGCCAAGGCCATGGAGGCCGCCCGGGACAAACTCGCGAAGCAGGTCGACGACCTGTCCGGGCAGGTGAAGACCCTGGACGACACCGTGACCGCAGCACTGGGGCGGCTCGACAACACCTACCAGAGCACCGGGGACTTCACCCCAGAGCGGATCGCCGACGTCCAGAAGGACATCAACTACCTGGACAGGGACACCAACCTGCTGATCGGGCCGCTGCCGGGCGGACCCCCGGCAGCACCCGGAAGTGGTGGGACTCGCTGCCCGAGTCCACGCGCCAGCAGCTCCTCCAGGACCACCCCGGCCAGGTCGGGGCCCTGGCGGGGCTGCCCGCGCAGACAGTGGACCAGGCCAACCGGCTCTACCTGCCCCAGCTGCGCGCCCAGATCGCGCAGGGCCTCGCCGACCCGGACACCTATGTTCACGCGACCCAGACCGACCTGGACGCCCTCAACGTCCTCCAGAAGCAGATCGACACCCCCTCGAACCCGCCCCAGCTCCTGCTCCGGATCGACAACCCGCTGACCCAGCCCGGCCCGCCGGCCGTCGTCATCGCCTACGGGAACCCGGACACCGCCACCAACATCGCCGCCTACGTCCCGCCCAACCCGTCAGCGGGAACCATGGCCGCCGACGCGGCCACCGCCCGGGCCCTGGCCGTGGCCGCGGGGAAGGCCGACCCCACGAAAACCACGGCGAGCCTGGTCGCCACGAGCCTGGGCCCCCCTGGTGAGCCGGTCCTGACCCCCAGCTCGGTGCCGGGGCGCCCGCTGCGCGAGTCCCCCATCGCCCTGGGCGCGTACTCCAGCCTGGCGGTCTCCCATCAGGGCAAGGGCGCCACCGTGAGCGAGGTCTCCGCCACCCCGGACGGGTCCGGCCCCGGGTACGCCGTCGCCCGCATGCCCCTGGACAACTACTGGCAGGGCGTCACGGCCCCCTGTACACCCGATGCCGTCGTGGCCAGGACACCAGGCGGCCCCGAGGATCCGTCCTCCCGCCACACCCTCGTCAACGCGATCGTCGGGCGCAGGTAACGCTTGCCCCATAGGGCACGACGGCGGCAGAGAGGCTGCTCAGCCCCGAGCCCGGCGCGGCGCCGATCAGGCCCGGAGGACCTCGCGGAGGTCGGCAACGGCACGCTCATGGCCGCGGTTGGGCGGAATCACCCGCAGGAGATCGGCCGCCCGCGATCGCACGAGCCCGGTGCGTTGGTCGGCGGGAAGCTCGATCAGCGCTTCTACAGCCCGTTTGCAGCCCTGGAGAGTGTCGCCGGCGTGGTGGTCGCAGAGCGCCGCGTCCATGTGCATCAGGGCTCGCGACTGAAAGCTGCTGGGCCCGGACAGCTGCAGGGCGCGGGCCTGCGCGGCCCGGGCCGGCTTGATGTCCCCGAGTCGGGTGTAGGCGTGCGACAGGTGGATCTGGAGTTTCTGCTCCGGCAGTCCGAGCCAGGTATCGGCGCTGTTCACGGAGTCGAGCTGCTCGGCGATCGTCTGGGCCTGGGCCAGGGCCTCCCGGGCGGCCTCCGTGTTGCCGGAGACGGCGTGGGCTCGGGCGGACACCGCCGCGGCCAGGGCTGCTGCTGCGGATGGGGAGTTGCCCGCTGCGGCCAGGGCCTTGTCGGCGAGGCGCACCGCTTCCCGGGGCACGCCGTAGGTCAGTGGCGTCATCGCCTCGCGGGCATAGAGCCATGCGAGGACTTTCCGGTCCCCGGACTCCTTTGCGGCCAGCCGAGCGGAGTGGAACCAACCCCTCGCTTCCTGTGCCTCGCCGAGGTCGTGGAGGACGATCGCCGTCATGCCGGAGAGCTGGCCGACCGTTCGGCACAGCCGGCCGCGGTTCATCGTGGTCTGCGGCTGGCCCAGGAGGGGCTGCAGCTCGACGACGTCGGAGGTGATCTCGGCGAGACGCGCGGTGGGAGGCTGGCCGCCGTAGCCGAGGGCGTACGTGTCGGCGACCTGCTCCCAGTAGTCGAGGTCGGTGGGTGTGGAGTGGCCGGCCAGGGCGGCGTCCAGGGTGTGGCGCGCGTCGGCGAGATGGCCGAGTGCGACGGTGGACAACCCGCTGGCGATGAGGGCCTTGAGGGCCATGCGCCGCTTCACGGGGTCAACTGCCGAGGGCTCATGGGGCTGCTCCGTAGAACCAGTTGGGGCGGGCTTCTCCCAGCGTCGCGGAGCCAGGCCGAGAAATCTACCCGGAATCCCGAGGCCGTCCGCGATCCTCTCGATGGCCTCGAACGAGGTGACTGTGGCATCTCCTCGGGCTACGAGTGATACCCGCTCAGCCTTCATGGAACACGCCTCGGCGATGTGGTTGTAGCTGACGCCTGCGGCCTTGGCGGCCGCGAACACAGTGGCGAAGTTCCGGGTTTGCAGTGCTGCCACCACGTTCGGGTCGTCGAGGAACCCGGCGGGCAGTACGAGCGCTCCTGGGCGGTCACTCACGTCAGATTCCCCCAACGGTTGCGTACGGCCAGTGAGTGCGCCCCCTTCGTGGGGCCCCCATGACGGGGTTACATCGCGCCTGGCTGTCCGGCTTGAATCACTTCACGCTGGTACGCGGCGTCCTGGGCATCCGAAGGCTCGGGGCGTCATTGCATACGCGGCCGTACTCGCTCAGCGTACCGACTCCATGACGGTCGGTCAGAGAGGTGTGCCGCAAGTCGTCTGCTTCTCAAGTCGACTGGGGAGCCGCCGAGTTCCGCTTCGCGCGCAGCCGGTCCCGCACGTCCCGGCTGCCCCGTTATATCCGTCGGGCATCTTCGCCTGGAGAGATGGAGGCATTCATGGCTCCACACCCGTCCGGCCTGCTGGCCGGCACCCTCACCCCCCCGTGCTGGAGGTCGCCGTCCCGGACCGCGACTTCCGCCACGTCGAGGTCTCGGCCGAGACCTCGGGGGACAGCATCGCGACCCGGTCGGAGCCGCGCTGAAGACCCTGGTGGTGTTCGGCCACCTCGCCGTGCTCGGCCTGCTTGTCAGCAACCGGCAGGACCAGCACCAGCCCCTGGCCACGGCCGCGACGTCGGACCCCTAGCCGCAGGCCTGACCCTCACCCCGCGCAGGCCGAGCCAGAGGCAGGCCGCGCCCTTGAACTCCTCCCCTACAGCGGGGAGGTGGCACCGAAACCCGTACCGACCCAGAAGGAGTACCGACATGGCGAACATCACCGTGGTCGCGCCGGAGGCCCTGGAGGCCGACCCGTTCGACCTCGACGTGACGGTCACCACCGAGTTTGGCGGCGACCGCATGCCGAAGGCGTGCGGCACCTCGGACGGATGCGCCGGGACCTGCGCGTCCTCCTGCGCCAGCGCCGTCTGATCCACAACACCGCTGGGGCCGGGGACTTCGTCTCCCCGGCTCCAGCGCCCACCCCCTTCCCGTCCCCGACAGCGGAGGCATGGATGAACGCCCGATCGCTCTACCAGCACTCCGGTACGGCCCTCCTGCGGGCTGCCGCCGCCCCGCTGACCAGCGTCCCCGGCCGGTGGCCGGACCCGGCCGATGCGGCGGCGTGCCGAGCGTGGCTGGAGGAGATCTGGTCGGACGCCGGCTTCGCCGCCGCGATCTGCGAGGCCAGCACCAGCCTGGCCGAGCGCATCGGCACCATCGCGGCTGGCCAGCCGGTGAAGCCCAAGCAGATTCGCCGGGCCGCCGTCGCCGTTGCCCGCTACCTCTTGCGGGCCACCGGACGGCCCACCCCGTTCGGCCTGTTCGCCGGAGTCGCCCACGCCGTCACCGGGCCAGCCCCGGACCTGCGGTGGGGCGCCGGGCACCGGCCCGTCGCCCGCGTCGACACCGAATGGTTGGCGTCCGTCACCAACGCCCTGGAGGCCGACCGCGACCTGCTGGACCGCCTCGACGTGGTGTTCAACAACCTCGCCGTCCAACGCGGCGGCCGTCTGCAGATCACCCAGGGCGGCCCGAACCGGGTGAGTATCCGTCGCACCAGCGTGATCCGCTTCGTGCAGGACGCCGCAGCCACCCCCGTGTACTTCGCCGCCGTCGCCGACAAGCTCGCCAGCACCGCCGGCGTAGAGCTGAGCAAGGCCGTCGGCCTGCTGGTCGAGCTCGTCCGGCAAGGCTTCCTGATCACCAATCTCCGCGCTCCGCTGACTGTCACCGACCCGCTCGCGCACCTCCTCGACCGGCTCCATCGGGCCGACGCCGCGACGCTTCCGGCCACCGCGCCGGTCCTGGTCGACCTCGCCGCGATCCACGACGACCTGCACCGGCACAACCACGCCGGCCCCGGCAGCGATCTGGCCGGTGAGCGCGAGGCGATCCGGCAGCGGATGCGCCACCTCGCGGCGGACGGACGGACGCCTCTGGCTCTCGACCTGGTCCTCGACTGCGACGCCCGGCTGCCCACCGCCGTGGCTGGGGAGTTGGAGCGGGCCGCCGACGCCCTGCTCCGGCTGACCCGGCAGCCGACCGGCGACGCGGTCTGGCGGAACTACCACTCCGCGTTCTGGGAGCGCTACAGCACCGGCACCCTGGTTTCGCTGGCCGAACTCCTCGACCCCGCCACCGGGCTCGGCTACCCGGCCGAGTACCCCGGCAGCACGATGACTCCTCCCACCCGGGGCCCGAACGAGCGCGACGAGCGGCTGCTCGCGCTCGCCTGGCAGGCTCTCGCCGACGGCAGCCGGGAGATCGTCCTCACCGACGAGATGATCGACACCGTGGCCGGTGACCTGCGCTTCGACGCCCGGTACATCGCGCCGCACGTCGAGATCTCCGCCCGCGTCCACGCCGCCGACCTCGACGCCCTCCGCTGCGGCGACTACCGGCTCACGGTGTCCCCGGCCCGCGCGGCCGGGACGCTGACCTCGCGGTTCTCCGTCACCGCCACCGGAGCCGGCCTCGCCGAGGTCTACCGGGCAGTGCCCACCCTGGTGGAGGGGGCCCTGCCCGCGCAGTTGTCCTTCCCGCCGCTGTTCCCGCACTCGGAGAACGTCACCCGCATCCCCGCCTACCTGCCGCACGTCATCGCGCTCGGCGAGCACCGGCCCATGGATGACGGGGTGGAGGTCATCGCGGTGGACGACCTCGCGGTCACCGCGACCCGCGACCGTCTGTACCTGGTCAGCGTCTCCCGGCGCCGAATCGTGGAGCCGCAGGTGTTCCACGCGCTGGCGCTGGACAAGCAGACGCCGCCGATCGCCCGGTTCCTCGCCCACCTCACCCGCGCGTTCTCTCCATCCTGGACCGGCTTCGACTGGGGCCCGCACGCCCGTGCCCTGCCCTACCTTCCCCGCGTCCGCTACGGCCGGACCGTCCTGGCCCCGGCCCGCTGGCTCCTCACCCCGGCCGACCTGACCGACCTGGCCGGGTGGCGGCGGCGCTGGCAGTGCCCGGCCGTGGTGGAACTGCGCGACGACGACCGCACCCTGCGGCTCACCCTGGACGAGCCGCTGCACGTCGCCATCCTCACCGCCCACCTGGAGCAGGCCGGGCCGGCGTTCCTCACCGAGACCGCCACCGCCGAGGACTTCGGCTGGCTCGGCGGGCACGCGCACGAGATCGCCGTCCCCCTCGCACGCTCGGGGCCCGGCACTCCGTCGCCGCTGACCGGGCCGCTGCCCAGGCTCGACACCCGCACCCACGGCACCCTGCCCGGTGTCGCGGCCAGCCGCTGGCTGAACGCGAAGATCCCCTCCCACCCCGACTACTTCACCGAGATCATCACCGCCCACCTGCCCCAGCTCCTCGCCTCCCTCGACCAGCCGACGTGCTGGTTCGTGCGCTACCGCAGCCCCAACGAGAGCGACCACCTCCGCCTGCGACTGCGCGTCCCGGGCGGCGGCCACGACCGGGTCGTGGAAGCGGTCGGCCGGTGGGGACAGCGGCTCCGCGACGGCGGCCTGGCCGGCGGCCTCGCCTTCGACACGTACGGCCCGGAGACCGGCCGCTACGGGACCGGCCGCGCGCTGGAGGCCGCCGAGACGGTGTTCGCTGCGGACTCCCGCCTGGTGACCGCCCAGCTGAGGTGCCTGCCAACGACCACCGTCCACCCGAGCGCACTGGCCGCGCTGAACATGGTGCACATCGCCGAAGCCTTCCTCCCGCCCGGCACCGGCACCGGCCACCTGGCCGCCCGGCCCGTCGCACCAGCCGTTGCGGACCGGGCCGTCGCCGATCAGGTCGTCCCACTGGTCCGGTCCGGCTCCCACACCGATCTGCCCGGCTGGACGGCCGAGGTCGCCACCGCCTGGCACGCCCGGGCGCAGTCCCTGGCCGCCTACCGGCGGAGCCTGCCCGACACCGCCGACACGGACGCCGTGCTGGAGTCCCTGCTGCACATGCACCACAACCGGGCCATCGGCCTCGACCCCGACGGCGAGAAGATCTGCCGACACCTGGCCCGGCAGGCCGCCCGCGCCCGCCACGCCGCGATCGGCGGCGAACGGTGAAGGCCGCCCAGCAACCGCCTACGGTCGAACCGGAACCAGGCTGGGGCCAGGCCCTGGCCGACGGAGCCCCCGGTACCGCGCTGGAACACATCGAGTACGCCCGCTCCGGCACCATCGCCTGGCCGGACGCCCACCGTTGGGCGGCGGCGATGACTTGCCAGCCGGTCACCGCACTGCCCGACGACGGCCTGTTCCGCGGTGCCCCGGCCGTCGCGTTCGTCCTCAACACCGCCCAGCACCCCTCCTACGGGCGGGCCCTAGCCGCCCTGGATCCGCACATCGACCAGGTCACCCGCACCCGCCTGGAGCGCGCCCACGCCCGCATCGACGCCGGGCTGCTGCCCGAACTGCGGGAGTGGGACCTGATCAGCGGCCTGACCGGCCTCGGCGCCTACCAGCTGGCCCGCCACGGCGACACCGCCCTACTGCCGGACGTCCTGACCTACTTGGTCCGCCTCACCGACCCGGTCACCGCCGACGGCACCCCACTGCCGGGCTGGTGGTGCGCGAACGGCCCGGCCGACCTGCCGTCCCGGCACTGGCCCGGCGGTCACGCCAACCTCGGCCTGGCCCACGGCATTTGTGGGCCCCTGGCACTACTGTCGACCGCGATGAGACACGGCATCAGCGTGCCCGGCCAGGCCGACACGATCGCCTGGATCTGCACCTGGCTGGACCAGCACCGACAGGGAACCCGGGAGCGATCCTGGTGGCCTGGCATGCTCTCCCTCGCCGAGTGGAAAACCGGGGAGGCCAGCCAGCGCGGCCCGCAGCGGCCGTCCTGGTGCTATGGCACCCCCGGCCAGGCCCGCGCCCAGCAACTCGCCGGCCTCGCCCTCGACGACACCGACCGGCAGCAGCTCGCCGAAGACGCCCTCGCCGGATGCGTCAGCGACCCGGCCCAGCTGTTCGACCTCACCGACGCCACACTGTGCCACGGCTGGGCCGGGCTCCTGCTGACCACCTGGCGGGCCGCAGCCGACGCCCGCGACGACCGGCTCACCCGCCAACTGCCCCGGCTGCGAGCCCTGATGGACCGCTACCTGAACAGCGGCGGCCAACCGGAGGCCGCCGGACTGCTCGAAGGCACAGCCGGGCTCCGCCTCGCCCAGCACACCACCACAGTGACCACGCCACCCGCCTCTCGTTGGGACGCCTGCCTGCTTCTGGCCGGCTGACCGCGAACCGCCCTGCTACGGAAGGACACCACCCTGATGAGCACCGCCACCCCCGCCTCGCCCAAGACACTGCGGGACCAGATGGTCGACAGCATCGCGGCCACCCACCCCCTCACCCCGGCGGTCGAGGACGCCCTACGGGCAGTTCCCCGACACGAGTTCGTGCCCGACGCCACCGCCGAGCAGGCATACGCCGACCAGAGCGTCACCATCAAGCCCAACCCAGCCGGCGGCCTGCCGCTCAGCTGCGCCTCCGTGCCGTCGCTGGTCGCCGACATGCTGGTATGGCTACGGCCCCAGCCCGGCGACACCGTCGTGGAGATCGGCGCCGGCACCGGCTACAACGCCGCCCTGCTGGCCCACCTGGTCGGCCCGGAGGGCAAGGTCGTCACCATCGACATCGACGAGGACGTGACCACGCACGCCCGCCAGATGCTGGAGGCCACCGGCAACACCGCCGTCACCGTGCTCACCCGCGACGGCGCCCTCGCCGCCCCGGAGTACGGCCACCCCGACCGGATGATCGTCACCGTCGGCGCCTGGGACATCCCCACCGCCTGGTGGGACCAGCTGGAACCCGGCGCCCGCCTCGTTGTCCCGCTCAGCTGGCGCGGCCAGGCCCGCTGCCTCGGCCTCGACCGCCAGGCCGACAGGATGGTCTCCGACGTGGTCGAGCTGTGTGGCTTCGTCCCCATGCTCGGCCAGGACGGCGAACGCACCGCCGCCATCGACGCCGACGGCCTGGTCACCCTGCACTACGACACCGACCAGCCGATCGACCCCGCCGCCCTGCACGGCGTCCTCGACCAGCAGAAGACCGCGGTGGCCTCCGGCGTGACCATCCGTGGCGACGAGTCCTTCGACGGCGTCTGGCTGCGGCTGACCGCCACCGACCCAGCCACCTGCCGCATCGCCGCCGACCGCGCCGCCATCGACAACGGCCTGTTCAAGCCCGCCATCCCCAGCCGCAGCCCCGCCCTGGCCGAGGGCAACTCCCTCGCCTACCTCACCCTGACCCGCCGCGAGATCGAAGGCTCCATCCGCTTCGAGCTCGGCGCCACCGGCCACGGCCCGGCCGGCCAGCACCTCGCCGACCGCATGTGCGACCAGATCCGCCTGTGGGACAAGGCACGGGACGCCCGGCCCACCATCACCCTCCACCCCGCCGGGACGCCCGACGACCGGACCGGCGTCGGGTACGTCATCGACAAGCCTGGGGCCCGCGTGGTCATCACCTACTGACGGGCGCTGCCGCTAGGCGTCCACTCCGCTGACGCGTCACCCAGCTCAGATGTGACAGATGACCCCCATCACCGGTTTGCTCGAAAGAGCGATTCGGTGATGGGGGTCGGTCTTGGCGATCGGCGACAAGCTGCTGGCTGTGACGGGCCCCAGCCTGGAAGTCAGTGTTGTGCGCGCACACCCCGCACCGGGAACGGCGGGAACGTCTCACCCCTGAGCTCCTCCACGCGCTGACCGTAGCTCACCGCCGGGCCCGGGCAGCGCCGCCAGGTCGGTAGCATCGTCCTTGATCATCGACGGTGATCCGACGATGCCGGGGGAGCGGGAGCAGCGGTGACCAGTCAGGACCACACGGGCATGCCGCCGTTGCGGCCGGGCGACCCGTGCGACGTCGCGGGGTACCCGCTGCTGCGCCGGATCGGCGAGGGCGGCATGGGGGCCGTGTACCTGTCCCGGACGCGCGGCGGCCAGCCCGTCGCGATCAAGGTGATCCGCGAGGAGTTCGCCCGCGACGAGGAGTTCCGCCGCCGGTTCCACCAGGAGGTCCGCGCGGCCCGGACGGTGCAGGGCTACCACGTGGTGCCCGTCGTCGACCACGACACCGGCGGCACCACGCCCTGGCTGGCCTGCCGGTACGTTCCCGGCCTTGCGCTGGACCAGGCCCTCGACCGGTTCGGGCCGCTGCCCCTGACCACCGTGTTCCAGGTGGCCGGCTGCGTCGCGGAGGCGCTGCGCGCGGTGCACGCGGCCGGGATCGTCCACCGCGACCTCAAGCCCAGCAACGTCCTGCTCGCCACCGACGGCCCGTGGGTCATCGACTTCGGCATCGCCCGGGCCGAGGACGGCACCCGGCTGACCGTCAGCGGCGCGATGATCGGCACCCCCCACTTCATGTCCCCGGAGCAGGCGCTCGGGGAGCCGGTGACCCTGGCCGCCGACGTCTTCGCCCTCGGCCTGATCGCCGCCGTCGCCGCCACCGGGCGGCACCCGTACGGGGAGGGCAGCGCGATCACCCTCGCCACGCGCATCGCCAACACCGAGCACCGGCCCCCGGACCTCTCTGGCTACCAGCCCGAGCTGCGCGCGCTGCTCGCCCGCTGCCTCCACGCCGACCCGGCGGCCAGGGCCACCCCCGAGGAGCTGGCGGACCTCTGCAACCGCGTCCTTCCCCGGCCTCTTCGGGCCTTCGAACACTGGCTGCCGGAGCCTCTGGCCGGGGAGATCCGGCGCCGCGAGACGGCCGTCCGCCGGCTCCTGGACGGGGACGCGCCGGTCGACGGGCCGCCGACGGAGGAGAGCCCGGCCGGACCCGCGGTGGCAGAAGACGTCCCGGCCGAACCCGCCGTGGCGGAGCACGCCCCGGCCGAGCGCACCCCCGCCCACGGCCCTGCGGAGGTGTACACGCCCACCTACGTGCCCACCGCCCCCGCCACTGCCCCCGCCGTACTGCCCCGGCCGCAGCCGCCCGCGCCCACCCGCGTGCTGGACCCGGGCTTCCCGGCGGCCGTCGCTCCTCAGGCCCCCGCTCCGCCCGCCTACGCCCCGCAGGCCCCCGCCCCGCCCAGCCGCGCCGCACCCCGGCGACGACGACGTCTGGTGGCCGTGTCGTTCCTGGTCGTCGGCCTCTACATCGCCTACCTCTCGTTCACGGCGCTGGACGTCCCCGACGCCCAGTCCACCGCTCCCGTCAAGTACGGACCGGTCGATGTCACCGTCGACTCCGCCCAGGCCGCCTCCATCGACCTCGACGCGGACCGGCCGGTGGTCGGTGCGGATCCTTCCGATCTGGCGGTGCGGTGGAACGCGGCCGGCGCGCCGAGCCTGGGGGTCGAGCAGGCGCGGCCGGCCCTGGCGGAGGCCGCCCACGCCTTCGACGGCGACTACAGTCCGACCTCCGGCGAGTGCAAGGTCCAGATCAAACAGAACGGCGCCGCCGACAGCGGCCCCCTGGTCACGGGCAAACAGTTCTGCTACCGGACCCGCAAGGGCCGTACGGTCCTCCTGAAGATCAGGGCCGTCCCCTCGGGTGTCGGATCCCTCCAGTTCACCGTCACCGTCTGGGACACCGCGCCGAAGTGACGCAGGTGCCGAGCGCGCCTCAGCCCGGGATCAGCGCGTCCCACTCCGCGCGGGTCGGGCCGTCGTGGGTCGGGGTGAAGTCGGGACGGTCGGCCAGCCAGGCGGTGACGTGGCGCCCCGTGGCGGGCTGTCAGCAGTCTTGTTGTCAAGAAGTAAACAATCCATAGAGCGTGCCGTCTTCACTCGGTTGACTCTTGAAGTGGGTTGTCGCGGGAGGCCCGAGAGGGCGGGAGCGCATCGTGCTCTCGGAGGACGTAGCTGCTCGCCAAAATGGAACGTTTAGATCCGTAATTCTTTACCCTTGCGCCGTGAACGTTCGCTGGGTGCGACCGAAATGCTGATCTCAACGCTCCGGGCACCCCGCACTGATCCGCCGTCACGGAGCGAGCAGCCATCGAGTAGTGAAGGACCCGTACGTGACCACCCCACTCCCTGTCAGGCCGTTGACCGGCGCCCCCGTCCGACAGCCCGAGCTGCGCCCCGCCCCGGCCCGGACTGTCCTGCACACGGTGTCCGCGCCGGCGCCGACGGCCCGCCGACGCCGCACGGCCCCGCGCGGCGCGGTCCCGGACCCGGCCTGGGGGGACCAGTGAGCGACATCCAGCCCGCGGACGCGGCCGACGCCGCCAGTACCCGCATTCCACCGCCCGAGCCGGTGGTGCTGCCCATAGCGTTCACCGCCTTCCACGCCTGCTACGCCCAGAGGTACACCGACTACGCCTTCGCCCATCTCGGCGACGAGCACACCGTTCGCGACCTGGTCGACGACGTCTTCGTCGCCCTGGCCGAGCGCTGGGACCGCGTCCTGACCCAACGCAGCCCCGCCGCTTACGCCTGGGCCCTGCTGCGCCGGGTGGTCGAGGCCGAGTGCGCGCGCCGCGACGAGCACCTCGCGCTGATCGAGGAGGCGGCCTTCGCCTACGCGCTGATCGAGAGGGCCAACCGGGTTCTGGTGGCCGTGGACGAGAGCCTGGTCGACGCGCTGGGGGACGGCATCAGCGTCGCCCGCGCGATCCAGGACCTGCCCGGCCGTCAGCACGACGTCGTGGTCCTGCGCTTCCTCGGCTGCTACGAGCCCTCCCAGATTGCCGAGGTCATGGGAATCGAGGAGGCGACCGTGCGCTCCCTGATCTCCCAGGCCAGAACGCGCCTGCAGACCCGTCTGGCGCCGCGTCGAGCGCTCGACGGGACCGCCGGTCGCCCCACCGACGAGGAGTGATTACCGTGCACCTGCTCGACACACTGCTGGCCGGCGGCGGCATCCGTGCCACCAGCCCGGTCTACGACCACGTGGCCGGCCGCCGGCGCATCGCCGAGAAGCTCGCCGCCCGCCGCAACACCCCGGCTCCGGAGGAGCACACCGGCGCTGAGGCCTCCTGCTGCCGACCGGCACCCCCCGCACCGCAGTCGCTCGCCGCGTGGGCGGACCCGGATGACCTCGCGAGCCCCGGGCCCCCGGGGACCTGCGCGCAAAGCCCGCTGCCGGTCGACGCCCAGGGGCTGACCTTCCACGACCACGCAGACCGCGACCTACGCACCCTCGCCAGCATGGTCATCGGTGAGGAGGGTGCCGCGGCCGCGCTCCACCGGCTCCACCAGGGGACCGTGGAGCCCCGGGGCGCCCTGGTGTTCGCGTGCCTGCTCCACCTCGTCTCCCGTTACCAGGAGGCCCAGTTCTGGTGGCAGCTCGCCGGCGGAGCCGAAGACGCCACGGCATGCCTGTGCCTCTACCTGCACCACCTGCGCCTGGGCGAACTCAAGCCCGCAGAGCACTGGTTCTCGGAAGCCGCCCGCCTGGAGGAACCCGTGCCGCCCGGCAGGCCCACCGTGCCTCCGGCGGTACCGCCGATCCCGGACTACTACCTCGCCTGCCTGCCCATGGTCGGCGAGTACCTGAAGACGCTCGGCGCCATCCCCCAGCCACCGGATACCGCCCTGCGCGAGGCCCTGGACGAGCTCGACACCGTGCGCGACGCCGAGTACGGGCCGATCAGCCTGCCCAGCGACGAACTCGCCGACCAGCTTGCCACCATGAGCTGACCCGGGCATCCCGGCCCGCCACCGGCTCCTGACAACCGGCGGGCCGGGAAAGCCGCGACCGGGTATTCCCCGGAGCGCAGACGAGGCCAGAACGCCGATAGGGGCGCAAACCTGACCCGGTACCGGAAACAGACACCCCCGGTACCCCGGAACTCGCCGCGACCCCGGCCGCACCACAGGGCCGATCGACGCTGAGTCCAGTTCACACCGACCGCGTCGGCGCGCCGGGATGAAACCGCCCGCCGCCAGACGACGGCGGAACCAGACGCCAGGGCCCAAGCCCCGGGGGACAGGAGGACAGCATGACTCGGAAGCACGCCAGCGGCAGGGGAACCGACACACCACCCGGCAAAGGCACGCAACAGCGGACCCGCAGGCACGCAGCCACCGACGCCAGCAGCACCCACCCGGCGCGGACCGCCGACACAGCATGCCGCTACCTCCTGCTGCTTCTGCGGGTCATCGAACTGCTCATCAGCTGACTCGGAGAAGCAGCGGGCGTCCTGGGCGGAAGTCATTTGCGATCCCCGTCTGAACGACGGGGGCGCCCACCGCTGCGGTCGGCGCCCCGTCGTGAGTCATCGATCCATAGTGGGCCTACTTCACGGCGTCCTTGAGCTTGGAGCCGGCGCTGACCTTGACGCTGAAGCCAGCCGGAATCTCGATCGGGTCCCCGGTCTGCGGGTTGCGGGCCGTACGGGCCGCACGGTGCGTGCGCTCCAGAGTCAGGAAACCCGGGATCGTCAGCTTCTCGGCACCCTTCTGGACGACCTCCCCGGCGATCTCGGAGAACACCGTGAGGACGGCGTCGGCGTCCTTCTTGGGGAGCTCGGCCCGCTCGGAGATGGCTGCGACGAGTTCGGTGCGGTTCATTTCCCTGCCTTCGATCACGGAAAACGGCTTCCACCGCATGCTGTCAGATGCGCCAGACAGGCCGGTGTACATGGCGAATCGGCACACCGGGCGTGGCGAACAGGCCGTCAGACAGCGTCAGGGGATGCAGGTCGTGCGTCCGGCGGCGATCAGCGCGTTGCCGGTGCGCCCGGGCCCGGCGCGGATCACGGCATCCGGTCTCTCGCCAGCAGAGGGTAGTTGTCCACGATGTCGAGGACCAGAGCCTCCACGGCGTCGTCGTAGTACTCCCGACCGAACACCGGCCTCTCGTCGGCCAGGCGCAGCGTCGCCAGTACGGAGCGTTCCAGCTCCAGCGCGGTGCCGTCGGGCAGGTCGGCGAGTCGGCGGACGGTGCGGGTGAATCCCGCCCGGGCGTGGGTGTTGAGGCGGTGAGCAGGGTCGCCAGAGGTGACGCCGAACTTGATCCACCCGCGGTTGTCATCGGCCACGACGTAGAAGACGTCCCAGGTCTTGCCGGCGCAGAGGCGGCACATACCGGAGCCGTTGAGTACGCTGCCGGGCCGCGGGGTGACCTGGTGACCGGCGGGGCAGAGGATGCGGTGGGGAGTGTCCCGGCCGAGCCAGACGGGTTCCAGGACGGTTCCGCCGAACTGCGCCACGCGCGCCCGGAAGGCCTGTTCGCAGGAGGCGGGATCGTTGCCCGCGCAGACCCGGCACAGGCCCTGGCCCTGTTGGACGGCGGCGGGCCGGGGCGTGCATGCGTGGCCGGAGCGGCAGACCACCCGGTGGGGGTGGTTGTTGCCGAGCCAGACGGGTTCGACGACGGTGCCGCCGAGCTCCTGCACGCGGGCCCGGAAGGCCTGTTCGGCGGTGGCCTTCATGCGGGCGATGCGCGCGGTGTTGCCGGGGTGGTCGTTTCGGCAGGCCATGCACAGGCCGCGGCCCTGTTGGACGTCGCCTGGACGCGGGCTACAGGGGTGGCCGGCCGCGCACAGGGCCCGGTGCGGCGTCAGCGCGCCGAGCCACGTGGGTTCCAGGACGGTGCCGGCGAGATCTCGCACCCGCGCCCGGAAGGCCGACCAGGCTTGTCCGGGGTCGCGTCCGCCGCAGGCGCGGCAGATGCCCGAGCCTTTGCCGGCGACGTCGTGTGGCCTCGGCGCCCCTTCATGTCCCTTGGCGCAGCGGATCCGGTGCGGTTTCATGGCGCCGAGCCACGTGGGTTCCAGGACGGTTCCGCCGAGTTCCGCAATGCGTGCCCGGAAGGCTCGTTCGGCAGCTCTGGGATCGGTGCCCGAGCAGGTCCGGCAGATGCCGCCGCCCTGCTTCACGTCGGAGGGGCGGGGTGCGGCGTCGTGTCCGGCCCGGCACCGCACCGCGTGTCGTCGGTCGGTGCCGAGCCACGTGGGTTCCAGGACGGTTCCGCCGAGTTCGGCGACCCGCGCCCGGAACGCGCTCTCGGCCCGCAGCGACGCCCGAGTCCTCGGCCGGGCCTTGACGCGGTCCCCCTCCGACGCCTTGGGTCTGGCAGGCAGGGCTTCGCGGGCGGCTTCGTCGCCGACGACCGCCCCAAAAGCGGGATCACCTCTTGTTTCAGTCATATCAGACACATAATCAGGTGGGTCCGACAGGCGGTCGGTGCCGCAGGTGGATCCTCCCGGGCACCCGCAGGCGCGTACCGGCCGTCGCTCACCCGGCTCAGTCCTCCGCGCGACGCCCGGAGCCCAGGCGGACACTCGACGTGTGCCCGCCGACCTGCTCAGCCGCCACGACCGCGCTCTCCTCGACGCCGTCGCGGCCCTGGCCGCAGCTGGCTCCCCGGCCGCCCGCGTCGTCCTCGCCCAGGGACGCCTGCTCACCCCCGCACCCTGGCCGCGCTCCGGCGCCCCGCGCCGCGGCGCTGCGGGAGGGTGCCACGGCAACGCGCTGCGTGTCGCCCGGCTCCTGCCGGGCGCCTACGCCGAGGGGTACGCCCTCGCGGCCGACGGTACGGCGCTGGCGCACGCGTGGTGTGCGGCCGCTGATGGCACCGTGCTCGACCCCACGCGGCCCGAGGACCCCGCACTTGCCTACCTCGGGGTGCCCATGGACCCGGACTTCATCCTCGCCGTTCAACGGCGCACCCTGACAAAAACGAGGTTCCGGGGGGTTCTCGACGTGGGAGTGCAGGCCCGCGACGCCGGAAGGATCTTCCAGGCCGGGGTACCGCTCCACGGGATGCTCGATGTCGGCCGGACTGGTGCCTATTAGTCCCGGTCGGAGGCGGGCGTGAACAGTAAGCCGGCCACACCAGCGGTGACCATCTCCTCGACCAGGATGCGGAGCACCTCCCGCGCCATGGCGGGCATGACGTCGCCCTTGCAGTCGAGTTGGACCCGCGGGTCGGTGCCGCCGTCGTCGATCACGCTTACGCAGTTGGGCGAGTAGAAGTCGACCGAGTCGAGAGCCGCCGCATACTCCTCCTCGCTGTACTCGCGGCCAGCGTCGGTCACGCGGGACAGGCGCGGCTTGGCCGCGATGAGTGCGGCGACGGCGCGGTGCCGGTCGTCGGCCCGAACCGCGACCTCCCAGCGCTGGTCGACGGCGACGCAGAGGCCGACGTCGAAGGAGTTGGTGCGGATGGGCAGAGTGCCGGAATCGATGTCGATTCCGCTCGTCTGCGGTGTGCCCGAGATCGCGCGCCGCTGCCACTCCGCAGCACGAGCATCAGCGTCCCCCGCCCACAGCTCGGCCACCCGCCACGCCACCTCGGGCCCGCCAGCGCGCGAGGCGCTCCTGAACAACGCCTCGGCCGCATCGCGGTCGCCCGCAGACAGCTGCTGGCGCCCCAGTTCCAGCATCTCTTCGGGGCCGTTCTGGTTATGGACCACGGCTCTGCCTACCACGCGGCTCTGTCACCGAGACATTCCCGCCTCCACCGAGCTGAGACGGTGAACCAGGCCTGGACCGAAGCTCGCCCAGCCCGCGAATTGGTCGGCACCGCAGCCCCCCGGCGTTCGGACGACAGTACCGGAGGTTCGCCGCCGCCCCGTTCGCACTGATCAGCCACCACGCAACGACTTACACCATGCTGCGCCTGCTCGACGCCGTCCTCGCCGGTCCTGCCGGTACGACGCCCTCCACGCGGCCTCGGCCGCCCTGGCCGCCCGCGCAACCTGGCGCGGCACGCCACAGGAGGCGCTCCCCCTCTGACCGCCCAGTGCCTGCGTGCGGCGGAACCGCCGAGCGCGCATGGGCAGTGTCGGCGGGCGCCGATACAGTGGCGGTATACGGCAAGCCGCGCACGCCGTCCGTTGCCGTCACCAGCGCCCACGCCGCCGGTGACACCGCCGACCAAGGTCTCCCGGGGCCCGCGCAGTTCTCCTCTGCCCGGCCACTGTGCGAGCTGCGCCGGCGGGACGCGTGGGACCGCCGGGACGGGAGCCGTGCATCATGCCGAAGAAGCAGCCCACCGCCAGCCGCAAGGCCCGGACCGACGCCCGGGCCGGCGCGAAGTTCACCACCGCGCTGCGCCGCCACGAGAACCAGCGCCCCGGACCAGCGGAGCTGTCGGCGCTCGGGGTGGCCGACGCCGAGCGGTACGCCGCCTCGTTCGCCGCCGACGACCACGGCTGGGAGGCCAACCAGGCCCGAGGCAAGCTGTGGGACGTCCAGCAGTGGGAGCAGCGCCGAGCCGGGCGCGCGGTGCGCCTGTGGAACGCGGTGATCGAGGTCCGGACGGCCGCCCTGGACGCGGACGACGCCTGGAGGCGCCTGAGCCTCTACATGCGCCGCCCGGTCCACCGCACCGAGGGGCCGCCCTGCTGGACCTGGGAGATCGGCTCGCCGAACTCGTCCGAGGAGCACCACCGCGAGGTCGCCCCGCTCGATGCGGCCGACCTCGACGCGCAGGAGATCCGCCGCCTGGAGGCGGACTACCCGCGTGTGTTCGAGCACATCGACACCCGCGAGGTCCTCTACGGGCCGTGGGAGCAGGCTCGCGTCGCCGACTACGTGGCGGCGCTCGGGAACGCCTGCGACATGATCCTGAACGGGCGGGGGATGACCGACAAGGACCTGCAACGGTGGGTCGCCGAGGTCGACGCCCAGCGCGGCCCGCTGCCCGACGGGGTGAAGCTGGGCTTCTGGCGGGGCCACTGGCGGGTCGAGTTCCTGGCCGGCCACAACGAGGCCTCCGCCCGGGAACGCGCCGAGGAACTGGCGGCCAGCGTCGTGAACTACGCAGGCCTGCCAGCCGGACGGGTCGTCGACGGATCGCTGCAGCCCGACGACGGCTTCCGCCACAACAAGGACGGCCGCTGGATCCACCCGGCCGCGTTCACCTCCGGCGGCCAGACCTGCCAGGACCTGTTCGACGACTACGACCACGTCGAACGCCGCCGCAGCATCGGCGACGACGTCGGCAGCCGCTCCATCCTGCTCGACCTCTACCTGCACGAGCGCCAGCACCTGCGCGAGCAGTACGCCAGGTCCACCAGCAACCACGCCGCCCACGAAGCCAAACTCCACACCCAGCCCGACGGCACCCGCACCTACACCAGCCCCGGCATGATGCGCATGGTCACCGCCAACGCCCGCACCAAGGCCCGTGGCAAAACACCAGCCGAGCTGCGCGCCATGGCCGAGCACGCCGACTACATGGCCACCCGCGTCTACGGCAAGGTCGCCGAGAGCGATGACGACGTCCACCGGATCGAAGCCACCGAGCACCGGGCCAAGGTCTGGGCCGCCCTCGCCGACGAGATCGAGACGGTCACCTCCCTCGCCGGGAGGGCCGCCGCCGACTGGCCGCTGCTCGGCATTGCCTGCCGCCCCGTCGACAGCGCCACCGGCCCGGTCCTGGAGATCCTCGCCGAAGCCAGGGACGGCGAGCACGACCTGGTCGGCCTCTGGCCCCTCGACGGCGCCGGCAAGCCCACCGGCCCCTACCAGGTCGTCCTGCGGCTGCGCCCGGACGGCACCGCGCACACCGTGCCCGCCCCGGACGGAACGGCACCCCGGTATCCCGCTGACACCGCTGCGACCGAGCGCGCGCGATGGCTCGGCGTCTCGCCAGACTCACTGCGGTAGGCGCTGCCCGGTCCCGCGCTGACAACCGGGGGAGTTGGGGACGGCGCGGGCCGCTGGTCCGGCTGGCCGGGCGGAGCGTACGTATCGTCGACGGCCAGCCGTGCGCCGCCTTCACTGCGCTGAGCGCGTGACTTCCACCGCGGCCGCGCGTCGGCCCATCACCGAGCTGCCCCACGACCCGTCCTACGTTCAGGTGAACTACGGGCTGGAGACGTCGTTGGGCGGCGATCCCCACGAGAGCACGATCGAGCGCTGGAGCGTCTCGGCCGGCGTCGGCGAGGACTTCGACCTGGACCACATCCCGGCCTGTGCCGCCTGCCTCGACCGCTGGGCCCGTGTGGAGAAGACCAGCGGGTTCGTCGACGAGGAGGACGACTGCCCGCACCGGCTCCACGTTGGCGAGTTCGTGTTCTACAAGGTCCGCTGGGACGGCGGCATGAACCCCTTCTGGGCGATGGAGGAGGAGACCCAGGAGCTCTACGAGATCGCCGAGGCCGTCTTCAACGACGAGCGCAACGACTTCAACGAGGAGTTCAACGAAATCGTCGAGATGCACCTGGGCGGCAGCGACCTCCTGGTCCTCGACCGCGCCCAGCTCGCCCCTTTGTGGCGCGGGTTCAACCTCGGGCCGATCCTGGCCGCCGAGGCGATCCGCCGCCTCGCCGGGGGCTGCGGCGCCGTCCTCGTCCACCCCGCTCCGGCCGAAGCCGAGGACCTGACCTCCGACCAGTGGAAGCACGCCCGCGAGCGGCTGCGCGACACCTGGGCGAAGGTCGGCTTCGTTCCCTACTCCGACACCCCCTACATGGTCCTCTCAACCTGCTGGGCCGACCCCGAGCAGCGCCACGCTGAACTGCAGAAGGAGCTCAAGCTCCTCAGCGCCCAGTGGCAGGCCGCCCGGCGCGCAGGATCCTGACAACCTCCGCAGCGCATACCGGGAACGGCAGGGCGGGAACGGCACTCGAAACCCCCGGCTCGCGCCGCTCTTTCGGGAGATCCCCCGCAGCACTCACCTGCCGCTCGCTACGGTGGCACGGAGCCGGCCGGGCGCCGGGAGACCGAGAAGGGAACAACCGTGGGGCGATCCGTGCTCATGACGGCCGCGCAGGCGCGCCGGACGATCGGCGAAGCCGTCAGCACCAGGATCACGGAGCTGTTCGAGGCGGACCTAGCCGCGATGCGCAAGGACGGCATCGTGGAGGCGTACGCGCGCAGCTACCGGGGCTCCGCCCTACCAGGGCGCAATCCGCGCGCCGTCCCGCCAGTTCCCCTCACCCAGGTCGTAATCGGGAAGGGCCGGTCCGATCCCGGCGTCGTCTTCACCTGGAAGTCCGAGTACGGCGACGCACCCTACTTCCAGATCTACACACCTGCAGGGTGGATGACCCAGGTGGTCCACACCGGGTTCGCGGTGATCGACGGCCTGCCGGTGACCGCGGTCCTGGACTGGGACGGCCAGCACCGGCCGACGCAGGTGCTGACGGTCGAACTGACCGGATACTTCGACGCAAGTTTGCACGGCTGGCGGGCCTGGTCCCGGGACGTCGTCCGCGCCGTCGACTGGTCCGACCCCCACCGACCGAAGCTGCTCACACCGGCGGCCGCCGCCAACGCGTAGACAGGCAGTCAGGCTGCGCCGTCGTCCCAGACACTGTCCGGATCGCTCCGCCTCTCCTCGTGACCGCGAGAGCCACGACAACGGCAGATCGCTTCAGGCGACGCCTGATCCCTCCCGGAGGTCAGGCCGCCGGACAACGACAGCCCCACGGACCAACCGGCGCGCCTCGCCGCTGGTTCGCCAAGATCACCCAGACAGTCCACCGCCGGGGCCTTCGCGGACGCCCCACCATCGCCTGCCAGAGCATCACCGGACGGCGTGGCGCACATGGTGACCGCAGCAAGGACGGGCAGGCTGCTGCCCATGCCCACCATGCGACCCGCCCGATCGGCCGGCGCAGCGCTCCTCACGGTCATGCTCCTCGGCGCCTGCGCGAAGCCCACGGCCGTCGACCTGTCCGCCTCAAACGCTGCGCCGCCGCCCTTCTCCTCCTCCGCCGCCGGGTGGCCGGGGCCGCAGCCCTCGGACGCCACCACGGCCCGCGCGCAGTTGGCCGCATTGACGGTCGCCCCGGTGCGCCCGATGACCGGCTACTCCCGGGACCGCTTCCCGCACTGGATTTCCCAAGGGGCGGCGTGCGATACGCGAGAGCGCGTCTTGAAGAGAGACGGACAGTCGGTGGTGACGGACGCCCAGTGCCGGGCCACCTCGGGTACCTGGACCTCCCCGTACGACGGCCTGCAGTTCACCGACGCATCCAAGATGGACATCGACCATCTGGTGCCCCTTGCAGCAAGTTGGCGGGCTGGAGCGGACACCTGGTCGGATGAGCAGCGCAAGGCGTTCGCGAACGACGTGGTGCGGCCCCAACTTTTGGCTGTGTCAGCGGCCTCCAACCGCGCGAAGGGCGACCAGACGCCCGACCAGTGGAAGCCGCCGTCCCATGCGGCCTGGTGCCGCTACGCCGAGGCCTGGACGAACGTGAAGTCCCACTACCAGCTCACCGTCACCGAGCCGGAGAAGTCGGCGCTCGGCCAGATGCTCGACACCTGCCCGGCCGGATCGTGACCACCCCCGCAACCTCGACCCCCGGCCCCGACACCGGGCCGATCGTGACCACCGGCATCCCGGCCGGGCCAGGCGGCGTGATGACCGTCGAGGTCGGGGTCGTCACCGGCGACCTCACCCTGCGCACCACCTGGGACGGCCGACAGGCGCTGCTCGCCGTCACGTACGACGGCGCTGAGGAGTGGTACACCGTCGAGGGCGCCCCGGTGCCCGCCGCGACCAGGGCCGCCGCCCAGGCCGCCCACCAGGCGATGGCCGACGCTGTTCGGCGCGGCGGCGCGGCCACCACCGACGGGCTCAGTGGTTGAAGCGCAGCTCGACCTCGACCTGGTCGCTGAGCGGGGACCGCAGGAGAAACCGGCACCGGGTCCACGGCCCCTCGTGCGGGCACCGGCAACTGCGCTCCACCCACGGGTCGGAGCGAAACCAGAGCACCTCGTTCTCCGCGAGGAACTCGCGGCTGCGTCCCGAACTTCGCGGGTCGTTCACTGCGCGCGGTACACCCACCTCATCCGGGACGGCGCGGGCCTGTGGCCTGCGCTTGAGTACGGGTACTCAGGCGCTTGTCCGGCCTCGCTCCTACGGTGGTGGGACGGAGTAGGACGGAGGGGCTGGCCGTGATGGTCACCGCGGCGAACGTGACGGACCGGGACGCCGCGATGCCGCTGCTGGAACGTGTCCGGGCCCGCTATCGCAGGATCGTCCTGGTGTGGGCCGACGGCGGCTACGCGGGTCGGCTGGTCGGCTGGGCGAAGCAGCAACTGGGGCTCGCTCTGGAGATCGTCAAGCGCAGCGACGACGCCTCGGGGTTCGTGGTGCTGCCCAGACGCTGGGTGGTGGAACGCACGCTGAGCTGGCTGATGCGCTCGCGGCGCCTGGTGCGCGACTACGAGACGCTGCCCGCCGTGCATGAGCAGATGGTGCTGTGGTCGATGACGATGCTCATGAGCCGCCGGCTGGCCCGGCGGCGAGCGTGAACCGTCCCGGGGTGGGTTCGGGCCTTCACCCGTGAAGGCCCGAACCCACGATCGAGGGCGTCATACAGCACGATCTGGTTCGCGGAACGGTTGAGGATCAACAGCACGCCATGCCCACGTGGTGTCCCGGCTCCCCCCCGGACACATACGCGCCGAATGCAGAGGTATCGAGATCCTTGAGGGACTTCAGTACCAGGGTGGCAATCGCAAAGCGGGGATCGCAGCGATCAGCGGCCTCGGGAACGGCGACGACCGTCATCTGGGCTGACACGCCAGCGAGGACGCCGTTGAGCGAGTCCTCGATCACAATGCATTCGTCGGGTGACGCGCCGAGGGCGGCGGCTGCGCGGAGATAGGCGCCCGGGTGGGGCTTGCCGTGTTCGTCATCTTCGGCCGAAAACACGGCATCGAAGGATCGGTCAAGGCCGGTGCTCGCGAGCGCATGCCGAATCACCGACTCCGGCGAAGATGACACGACGGCCATCGCCCTCGACGCACGCGCGCACGCCGCGACGGCGTGTTCGGCGCCGGGTTTCAGCGCCACTCCCTCCAGCCCACGGCACACGGCGGCCACGATCTGCTGCTCGACGTCGTCGGGGTCGGCTTGAATGGTGGCCCGATCGAACCAGTAGGCCACCATGTCCCTTTGCCGCAGCCCGCGCGTCGCCGCCTGCATCTCCGTTGTGAGGTGCAGTCCAAGCGGACCGAACACTTCACGCTTTGCCGCGTCCCAGACCGGCTCGGAGTCGATCAAAAGGCCGTCTAGGTCGAATAGGACAATCGGTTGCATCGGTTGCTCTTTCGTTGGCGATCACGCGAGGACGAGACCGAGTCGCTGCCCCGCCGTGCATGAGCGGATGGTGCTGTGGTCGATGACGATACTCATGAGCCGCCGGCTGGCCCGGCGGCGAGCGTGAACCGTCCCGGGGTGGGCTCGTCGGCCCAGCCCCGGTCGGCCAGCCGCTTCATCTTCGACCGAACTCCTTCCACACTTGCCGGAACCGGCTCCAGTCCGAGTACGGCAGTGATCTCCTGACAGGACATCACTGGCTTCCCGCCGGATGCTTGTTCGGTGAGCGTGGCGAGGATGCGCTGGTAGTGGGGAGCGAGCGCGTCCATGGAAAGCGCGGGACGCCACACCGGGACGATCGAGCCCGATCGCGCGGCCCTCGGTAGGGGAACCTCGGCGGGCGCGTTCGTCGCGGGCGCCGACCCGGAAGACTCACCGGCTCCCGGGCCAGCTTCGCCTGCCTGTCCGGGCCGCGGCCCGGACAGAACCTCGCCAACGCGCTGCCGGGCGATCAGCCACTCGTGCCAGGCCGTCTCCGCTTCGGCGAGCTCAGCGAGTACCCGGTCCGCCACCTCCCGAAGCTCCTCCACGCGCTCACGCGCGGCCAGCTCCCGCTCCTCCAGGAGACCCACCACCGACGCCATCCCAGCACCTCCACCAACGAGACAACCCAACGGCCCGAGCATGCCTCGCCATGCCGGCATCATGCCTGAACTGCGGAAACCCGCCGATCAAGTTCGGTACGACAACGGCTTCTTGGCGCAGGCGCGCGACGAGCCAGGCGCGGCTGACGGTCGGGGAGGTGGCCCGCCATTGCTCGCCGAGCGCGGCAAGGGCGCTACGCGCGGCCTGGTGCCGGTCGGCCGGGGTCCGGCGGTCCGCGGTGTGGGTGTCGTCGGTGCGCAGCGCGGTGCGGATGGCGCCGTGCAGGTGGTAGGGCCAGACCGCGTAGGGGTCTTCGCTGATCATGGGCCGGTCGATGAGCCGGCGGGCGGCTGCCTGGTGGGTCAGGTCGGCGGCCCGGGTGGCCAGGCACACTCACGGGCCCCGCCACCCGCACTGGTGGCAAGGCGGACCCGACGCTGCGGCCGGGCAAGTGGCTGGTGAAGCAGGAAGCCGCCCGGGCGGCTGGGAAGCTGACCGCCCAGCAGATCGCCTTGCTGGACGCCCTGTACGAGCACATCCCGAGCATCGTCTCGGACTGACCGGCCCCGGACGCGCGACGCCACTGTGCACCACCTCCGCCGACCCCGACCTGGAGCCGGCGGAGCCACCGACAACAAGGAGGCCTGGCACTCGCCGCATAGCACTGGTGTCCACACCTCGGGGAGCCCCCCGGGGGCGCTCCCCCCTGATGATGCGTTGTCAGCAGCGGCCGGTACGGTAATCACCGACTGCGGCAGGCGTGATCCGCGACTCGACGGGTGCCGGTGTGCTATCCCAGCTGCTCGTTACGTGTCGTTCTGCTGCGAACGACGAGTCACAGCGGGGGGACTGCATGAGCATGCGCACAGCCAGAGACCTGGGCCTACCACTGGACTGGGCGTCCTGGACGCGCCGGAAGTTCGGGTGACCGAGATGAGCTTCCCGAACCAGTCCACGCCCTCCCCGAACCAGCCGCCGGTGCCGCCCGCGGGCAAGCCGCCGCGCACGACCAGGAAGATCGTCTTCTCGGTGCTCGGCGTCCTGGTTGCACTGGTCGTGATCTTCGCGGGCTTGGTGACCTGCCGGATGGTCACGCACACGGCCGTCCCGTCGGCGACCACCGACCCCACGCCGTATACGCGGCTCACCAAAGAGATGACGGACGCGCTGGCGGCCAAGGACGAAGCGGCGTTCCTTAAGCCGTTCAAGGGCGACGAGCTGCGGGAGAAGCGGAGCAAGGTGTTCCGGAACCTCGTCAGGATCCCATGGCAGGAGGCACGCTGGGAGCAGCAGCTGGTCGTGCCGCAGAACGGCAGCCTGCAGGTCAACTTCGTGCACCAGGTGAGGGGTGTGGACGCCAAGCCGGTGGCCGAGGAGTACAACTGGCGGATCGGCCACGAGAACGGCGTGCCCGTGATCACGGAGGTCGGCAGTGCTTCGGACAGCAGTGCCTACTATCCAGCACCTTGGGACCTGTACGACGACTTGGCCGTGGAGAACCGGGACCACCTCGTGGTCGTCGCGGACAAGGGTCAGTCGGCCGAACTGGAGCGGGACGCCGATGTCCTGGCCCAGGCGGCCAAGGACGACCTGGACGCCTGGCACCGGGTCGCTCCGAGCGTCCCGTCCGGCCGGCAGCCGGGGCCCGGTTTCTTCGTGGTGCTGGAGAAGAACCGCGACGTCTACAACAAGCTCTACGCTGGCGACGGTCGGGCGAACGACCAGCTGGAGGCGGGTGTCAACATAGGCATGCCCGCCGACGGTTCCACGAGCGCGCTTGAGTTCGGCGGCTCCCGCATCGTGATCGACACCTCGCTGAGCGCCTTCACCTCGGCGAACTGGCAAGAGGACGTCAGCGAGATCGGGCGGCATGAGATGGCGCACGCCATCCTCGCGCCGCTGGAGACCGAGCAGGTCCTGGTCGCGGGCATGCAGAAGACCCAGACCTGGGTCGTCGAGGGCTTCGCCGAGTACATAGCCTTCCGCGGCAAGGACAACCTCGCCCAGGCTGTGACACCCAGGCAAACCTCAAGGCAGCACTGCACGGTTACCAGTATCAGATCCGGATCCCCGGATCCCACGATTTCTACAGCAGTCGCGCGCAGAATCGGAGTGTCAACTACGCCCTGGCCGGCTCGGCCATCGGGTACCTGGCGCGGAAGAACGGCGAGGACAAGCTGTTCGCATTCGTCGTGGCGCACTACAGCGACCCCGGGCAGTACGACCAGGAGATCATGTCCGCGACCGGCCGAACGAAGGAGCAGTTCCAGGCCGACTGGGTCTCCTATGTCGGCTCCATCGTCCCCGAGGTCCGCTGATACGACTTCCCCGGGCGGCCGGGCGGCCGGACGGCGGCCGGTCTGAATCAGCAGGCGGTAGAAGGTGAACCCCGCCGCTCCCGGGGCGAGCGGCGCCATGGTGTCGGAAGGCCGAGGACCTGCCCGGCCGCCTCCAGCCCGGCTGTGCCCTCCAGCCGCCTGATCACAATCTCAGGCGACGCGCGGAGGGCACTCGGGCAGCGGCTGCAAAGTCCTGGCGGTCAGGGGCCGGACTGGAACCTGCCGGTCAGAGCTGACAGACAGCGCGATGGCCCGGCCGAGTGGCGGTGGCCTGGCGGCGCGGCCGCATAAGGGACAGGCGGTGGCCCGGTGGGTGGTGCGAGCAAGCGGTGTCCGGCCGTGCATCTTCAGCTCGGCCAGGGTCTGTCGACTGCTTTCATCGCGCGCCCATGGCGACCATCGACCGACAGCTGCCACACCACAAGGTCAGCTCTTGGAGGCGGAAGCGATGATGATCGCGTGATGATGCATCTGACGCTGTTCGCGGACTACCACCAGATCCACGTTTTGGATGAGGCGTCCGAGGAAGATCTGGGCGAGGCGTGGACTGAGGAGGCCTGGGTCGACGGGATCGCCGTCGCTGGTGACGCTCTGGCGATCGGTACTGAGGAGAACCTCGACGTTTGCGTCGATGTGGAGATCCTCGGCGCCGAGCCGACCGATGACGGCCTCGCCTTCGACCACGTTGTGGAGGCGAGCCTGTCGGTACCGTCAGGGTGCGTCGTCGTGATGGGGTGTACCGACTACTTCCCCGATGCCGCGCGATTCGAAGTTCCTGCCGGGGCGGTCCGTGTCAGGGCGTCTCGTTCATACCTGGACGCGCCCGACTGCACCGATGGCGCGGATGCCACCGAGCTCGTTCGGCTGCAAGTTTGGCCCGGCCCGTTGGCCGGGCTCCGCGTGGTCAAGCGGCGGGCTACTCCGCAGCCGTAGCAATGGCTGGCTGGTCCAGGCGTTCCCACATGCCCGCTGCACGCAGTCAGAGGTCTTTCAGCGTTGCCGCTCCAGGAGCCGGGTGGAGGTGGGGTAGGGGGCAAGTCCCCAGTGCTCCCGGCAGTCGGGACACTGCTCGCCGGGGCCGCCGCCGGGGCCGTGATGCAGGCACATCCACCAGCCATCGGGCAGGCCGTCGTCGGCGTAGTCGTCGTGGGTGTCGGTCTCCTTTCACGAGATCGGACAGGTCCACGGGTGCTCAGGTGGCGGCCCCGGCCGGAGGCTCAGGGCGACGGGAGTTCACCGGCGCAGGTCGGCCGGCTGACTCAGGAGCAGAAGGGAGGGGGGCTCTCCTGCTTGATGTGTGGGTCAGGCTGGGGCGGGTTACTGACTTCGGCTCGTCAGGGTGACGTCGGGGTGTCGAGGGTCAGGCCGGTGCCGGCTATGAAGCCGTCGAGAGTATCGGGCCGGTACTGCAGGCGTTTGAGCCGGTTGCGGACGAGGACCTCGAGTCGGTCGAGGGCGACCACAGCGAGGTTGGCCAGGCTGCGCTTGACGTGTGCCCAGACCCACTCCACGGGGTTGAGGTCGGGCGAGTAGGCGGGAAGCAGGAACACCGTCAGCCAGGCACGCTCGGCGATCAAGTCGCGCATGGCGTGGGAGACGTGGGTGTTCAGACGGTCCCAGACCAGCACGATCGGCGCCTTGACCAGCTGGTGGACGCCGTCGATCAGCGCGATGAAGTCGCGCTCGCCCATGCTGCGGCGTTTGCCTCTGCCCGCGGGGTGGGAGCGCAAGCGGTGACACAGCCGGGTGCGGGAGCCGGGCCGCATGGCGATCAGCCCGGCCACCGACAGACGTCCCGAGCGCCGGCCGCTGACCGTCACGACCGGGGTGCGGCCCCGCCGGCCCCAGGTACGCCCTTTGGGCGGACGGCGGGTGAATCCTGCTTCGTCCTCGAAGCAGATGTAGCCCCCGCAGGCCGCCCGCGCTCTTTTACCTCCTCCCAGGTCGCCTCCTTCCACGCGGTCACGGCCTGACCGTCGCGCTCAGCGACCCGCCGCGCGGGAACCTGCGGGCTGAAGCCGAGCCGGTGCATCAGCCTCGTGGCGCCCGAGACGCTGTAGGAGACGTGGAACTCCCGGCCGATCAGCGTGGCCACCCTCGCCGCGGTCCACACCTGGTCCTCCACCCAGCCGTGTTCGGCCGGGCCTTGCTCCAGGTACACGGCCAGTTTCTCCAGGCAGCGCGGGGACAGGCGGCATCGAGATCCGCTCGGGCCTCGGGAGGTCAGTGCCTCGACCCCGCCCTCCCGCCACAGCTGGTGCCACTGGTAAGCCGACTTGGGGCTCACCCGCAGTCGTCGCGCGACCTCCGGCGGCTTGACTCCCTGCTCGAACAGCTCGGCCGCCTGGATCCGTACCGCTTCCCGGCGCTCACGTCCCGCGGCGGTCAGCCCGCCCCCATCCGCATATCTCACACACCATCAGATACAGCCACCGCTCCAGACCCATCAGGGCCTTCGCGAAGGTTCACCCTGACGAGCCGAAGTCAGTAACGTCCGGGGAGGGTGGGGCGGGGGCCTGCGAGGGTGAGCATGACGAGGGCGATGACGGCGTCGGCGGAGTGGAAGCCGAAGCCGCGGCGGATGATCAGGCGGGTCTTGGTGTTGGTGGACTCGATCAGTCCGTTGGACAGGCCGGTGATGAGCGCGGATCGGATGGCGTCGTAGTGGCGGACGATCGCGCGTTGGAGTTCGATGAAGGCGGGGATCCGGCAACGGCGGGCCCAGCTGATCCAGGCGTCCAGGGCTTTGAGGGCCGCAGTCGGGCGGTGCTTGGCCAGGGCGAAGACGGCTCGCAGGGCTTCCTTCAGCCGCCAGGCGCGGTGGAGCCGGGGGTCGGTGGCCGCGATCCAGGCAAGCTTGGCCGCTTGGCGGTCAGTCAGGTCCTCGGCGTTCTTCCAGAGCGCGAAGCGGGAGTCCTTCAGCGCCCGGGCCGTCTCCCGGTCGCCGAGTTCGCGCCGGGCCCGGTTCCACGAAGCCCGGCGCTCGGTATTCAGCGCCTCGGTGGCCCAGGCCACCACGTGAAAGGCGTCCATCACCCGCAGCGCACCGGGTGCCCGCCGTGCGATGACCTCGGCGATCCAGGCGGCGCCATCGGCACTGATGTGAGTCAGCCGCGCGGCCCGGACCTCGCCGAGTTCGTCGAAGAACCTGGAGAGCACCTCGGTGCCGTGGCCGTCGGCCATCCACACCACGCGGGCGGTGTCGTGGTCGACCACCACGGTCATGTAGCGCTGGCCCTTGCGGTAGGAGATCTCGTCGATGCCGATCCGGCGCAACCCTGAGAGGCGGTCGGTGTGCCGGTCGCGCTCGGCGGTGTAGCGCTCGACGATCCGGCCGACCGTGCGCCAGGTGCAGCGCAGCAGCTCGGCCGCGGCGCTCTTGGAGCATTCGGCGGCCATCCACGCGGCCTGGGCGTCGAAGCCCAGGGTGTGCCCGGCATCGTGCCGGGCCCAGGGCCCGAAGGCGACGGTCGGGCCGTGCCCGCGGCAGGCGACCCGTGGGGCGTCGGCCTCCAGGAACACCCGCACCGTCCCGTGGTCCAGGTCCCGCCACCGGCGTCGGCCACGTCCCCGGTCGTACCACGGTGCCGGGCGCCGGCACCGCCCGCACCGCCCACGCCGCCGCGCGTTAGGCCGTACCGACACGACCACGCACTGTTCCGATTCATCCCAGCAGACACCCTCAACCACGGTGTTTTCGACCATCAGGGTGCGCTTCCATATGCTGAAGGCAGGCACGCCGTCTCTCTGCTTGATCCAATTTGAGTCTCGACACCTCAAGGGTCACAGAGGACGGCGTGTTTCACGTCCAGCCGCAGATCAGCACACCCACACATGCGGCAGGAGAGCCGGAGGGGCGAGCTCCTCGAAGTAGCGGCACTCGCCGGCCTGGGCGGGCAGCAGCGTCCAGCCCGGCCCGGCGGCGCGCCAGCGGGTGTAGTCCTCGGTCAGGTAGTAGCGGCCAGCCTGCGTTTGGTGGGCGTGGAGGGCCTTGATCTTGTCGGCGATGTACGGGGTGATGTCAACGAGCACGGAGGTGGTGAACTCGTGGCGCGGGGCGTGCGGCTTACCGTGCAGGATCGTTGTGCAGGTGGGCACCCGCGCGGCCGAGTTCAGCGCGGCGCGGGCGACAGCCAGGTGATCCTGGTGGTCGACCCCGGCGTGAAGAGCGTGGGTCAGCAGCACGGTGCAGCCCAGGCGGAGCAGTGCGGCCTCGATGACGGTGACCAGCTCGCGGTCGGCGCTCAGGGCCCCGTCCTCGAAGCCGAGGCACTCCACCGTGATGCCGGTGTCCTGGTAGGAGGCCTGGATCCCCGGGCAGACGCCGAAGCGCTACGCGAACAGATCGCAGAGGTCCTCTCCACGATGGGCCTGCGCCTGTCGCAGGAGAAGACCCTGATCACCCACATCGAGCGGGGTCTGGACTTCCTCGGCTGGCGCATCCAGCGCCACCGAAAGCCAGGCTCCTCCGGGGCTTGTGGAGAGCCGGGTGCGGTGCCAAGTCGCATGCCCGGTTCGGGAAGCGGCTCCGGGGAAACGGGCCAGTCGAAAGGCCGGAACCGCGCCCCGGGCCGACTTCACCACTGCCGCCCTCCACCACGTCCTACGTCGCAAATGTGCCTGCCTCCACCATGGGCCCGATGACCTGCACCAAGACTTGACAGCCCGAGATAACGTCGGCACCGAGTTGAAGGGCGCCACCCTTGAGCCGGTGCGGGCTGGGGATCACGGTGTACCTCCTCGCGGTCGGCGGCGGTGAGCGCGGCGCTGGGAGACGATTGTCCTGCCACCGGCATGATCACTTCTGGGTGCTGCCCCGGTGGCGATCACCGCCGCGGGGGCGCGGCCACGGCATGAGTGCGTGGCGCCAGCGGTGTTCACTTCATGCCGCGTTCGACGAAGGCGGCCAAGCGGATCAGCACCGCGTTGTCGGTCCAGACCTCGCCACCGCCGGGCACCCGTTCGTTCCTGGTCCGCCACGGCTCAACGGCCTTGAGCACAGCCGCTTCGAGGGCCAGCGCCTCCTGATAGTCGTTCGTGGTGTAGGTGTCCACGATCTGTGCCCCGGCGGAGCGGTGGGTCTTCAACCTGCGGTCGCTGCTGAGCGTGGTGACGCCCACCTTGATCCACGGCTGGCGGGCCTGGTCCCGTGACACCGTTCGCGACGTCGACTGGGCCAACCCGACGCAGCCCAGGCTCATCACGGCAGCCGCCAACGACTAGGCCGCCGTCAGGCCGCTCGTTGTAGATGTCGGCCAGCTCGCTGCGCCGCTCCTCGTGGCCCTTGCCGTCACCGGCGGGTCGTCAGGATCCCGGGTTCGTAGGAGCAGGCGAAGCAGTTGTCGACACCGGCGGGTCATCGGCCTGGTCGTCGAGGCGCCCGACTGGCACCACGCTGCTCACCCCCGCGCACTGGGAAGGCACGGTCTTGACGCTGATCACTTCGGGAGCTCCTGCCGGGCCCGGACGGTGACCCGACCCCACGCGCAGGGTGGGGACCGCCTGGCGCTTCCCGGGCGTGGCCGCGTTCGAGGAGCCCGGAGACCAGGTGCGGGGGGGGAATACAGCCGGACTGCGTCCGGGTCCGGTAGTCAAGATCAGCAGCGTCCACGGGGGACGAACCGTAGCGCTTGCCGCCGACACACCCGCCGGGCCTGAGGGGAGAGGCTCAGGGCGCCCGGTTCGGCGATCGACCGCGTCGTCGCAGGGCCTGGGGCCGGGACGCGGTCGGCGCTCATCTGCTCCGGTGGTCGCTGGGGGCGAGTCTGGGGCCGAACCGGGGCGCTCGGGCGCCGGCGAGGAAGGCGAGTTTGCAGACGCGGTGGCGCTGGCCTGCGTAGGGGGCGAGGTGTTCGAGCATCTGCTCGTCGGTGCTGCGGGCTCGCCCGCTGAAGAAGTGTCCGATGTGGTTGGCGAGGTGGAAGTCGCCGACGGAGACGGCGTCGGGGTCGCCGTTGGCGCGCTGGAGGGTTTCGGCGGCGGTCCAGATCCCGATGCCGGGCACCGTCATCAGCCGGGCGTGGGCCTGCGCGCTGGTCATGGCGGAGGCCTCCTCCAGCCGCGGGGCGAGCCGTACGGCGCGCTGGATGGTGTCGGCGCGCTTGCTGTCGACACCTGCTCGGTGCCAGTCCCAGGAGGGGATGAGGGCCCACTGCCGGGCGGAGGGGGCGACCGACAGGTCCGGCCGAGGGCCGGGGGCGGGTTCGCCGTGGCGGCGGACGAGGAATCGCCAGGCGCGCCTCGCCTCGATGAGCGTGACCTTCTGTTCCAGCACCGCCGGGACCAGGGAGTCGAGGACCAATCCGGTGGCCGACAGGCGCAACCCGGGGTTGCGGCGCTGGGCCTCGCGCAGCGGTCCGGGCGCGAGGACGAGCTGCTGGGGGGTGTCGTTCGCGCCGAGCAGCTCGGGCAGCCGTTCCAGGAGCCAGTCGGCGCCTTCGCCCCATGCGGTGGCGGCGACCTCGCCGTCGGAGGGACGGGCGGTGACGTGCAGGGTGCCGGTCCCGCACGGGGTGCGGAAGGCGCGCCACATCCCGTCCGGACCCCATGCGGAGACGGGGTCCCCGGTACCCCGGTGCAGCGGGGCCAGGGTCCCGGAAAGGTCGAGGGGGAAATCCGGCCGCCAGATGCGGTGGAGCAGCTCCATGGCGTTCGGCTCCTCTCCTGAGGCACGGGTCGGTGCGGGATCTGGCGCGCCGAGCGTAGCCCATCCCACCGGGCGTGACCTGCAGTGATGCAATTGGTTCGAACGAGTGACCGATTCTTCTTGGACTTCCCATTTTCGAACGAATGCTCGATTCTGGGGATGTGGAAGCAACCCTCGCCGCGCTCGCCCCCCAGCTCCAGCTGTCCCGCCCCGGGCCGCTGGTGCCGGTGCTGCCCGCGCTGGAGGAGCTGCTGCCGGAACGGGGGCTGCGCCCGGGCGCGGTGGTGTCGGTGACCGGCGGCGGCACCGCGCTGCTGCTGGCTCTCGCGGCCGCGGCCACGTCCGCCGGTACCTGGTGCGCGGCGGTGGGGTTCGAGGGGCTGGGGCTGCTGGCGGCGGCCGAGCTCGGCGTCGACCTGCGTCGCCTGGTGGTGGTCGAGGCACCGCGCGAGAGGCGGTCGGATGTGGCCCTGGCGCTGGCGGATGGCGTTGGCGTCCTGCTGCTGCGCGGCGCGGTGCCGTCCGGTCCGCTGCGTGAGCGGCTGGCCACGGTGGCGCGGCGTAGCGGGTGTGCGGTGGTGGTGGGGGGTGAGTGGCCGGGTGCGCGGGTGCGGTTGCGGGTGGAGTCGCGGGTGTGGAGCGGGCTGGGGGCGGGGCGGGGTCGGCTGCGGGCGCGGCGGATGGTCGTGGTGGCTGGTGGGCGTGGTGCGGCGGCGCGTGAGCGTCGTGTCGGGTTGTGGCTGCCGGACGATCAGGGCGCTGTCCGTACGGCCGAGGCGCCGGTCCTGGTGTCCGGGGCGCCGGTGCGGCCGGTGGCCGCTGGGCGCGGTTCGCTGGTGGTGGTCTGAGATGCCGAGCAGGAATGAACAGTCGCCGCGGGTGCTGGTCGGGTGGGTGCCCGACTGGCCGGTGGTCGCGGTGCTCGGCGGTGAGCCGCAGCGGCTGGCGGCGGTCGTCGAGCGCGGCCGGATCGTGGCGGCGACCGAGGGTGCGCGGGCGGCGGGGGTGCGGCGCGGGCAGAAGGTGCGCTCCGCGCAGGCCCTGGTGGAGGGGCTGGAGGTGTTCGAGCGCGACACCGACGCCGAGGCGGCGGCGTTCGAGCCGGTCGCCGACGCGGTCGGCGCGCTGGCCGCGCACCTGGAGGTCGTGCGTCCGGGGCTGCTGGCGGTCGCGGCCGCAGGCGCGGCGCGCTTCCACGGCGGTGAGGACGTCCTGGCCGAGCGGATCGTGGATGCGGTCGAGGCGACCGGTCACCCGTGCCGGGTCGGCGTCGCGGACGGGCTGTTCGCCGCCCAGCTGGCCGCACGGGCCGAGCGGATCGTCCCCGCGGGGGAGAGCGCCCGGTTCCTGGCCGCACACGCGGTGGCCGAGCTCGGCGACGGCCGCCTGGCGGGCCTGCTGCTGCGGCTGGGGATCGTGACGCTCGGACAGTTCGCCGCGCTGCCGCCCGCCAGCGTCGCGGACCGCTTCGGCACCGGCGGGACGCTCGCGCACCGGCTGGCACGCGGCCTTGAAGCACGGCCGGTCGTGGCACGCCCGCCCGGCACCGACCTGGCGGTCGAGGAGCGGTTCGACCAGCCCTCCACGCTGGCGGAGCCGCTGGTATTCGCCGCCAGAGGCATGGCGGAGCGGCTGCACACGCGCCTCGCGGGGGCGGGGCTGGCGTGCGAGCGGGTGGAGATCGAGGTGGAGTGCGCCGACGGCACCACCGCCTCCAGGGCGTGGCGGCACGAGGGCGTGCTGTCGGTGGGAGCGGTGGCCGAGCGGGTCCGCTGGCAGCTGCAGGCCTGGCAGAGGCGCCCGGTGTTCGACGAGTGCGCGGGCGGGGTGGTGGCGCTGCGCCTGCTGCCCGACGGCCTGGTACGCGACCCGGGCCGCCAGCTCTCCTTGGAGGACGGCGACCAGGAGGCCACCGCGCGGGCGGAGCGGGCGGTGGCCCGGGTGCAGGCGATCCTCGGCCACACGGCCCCGGCCACCGCCGAGCTCGCCGGCGGCCGCGCCCCCGGCGACCGCGTGGTGCGCACCCCCTGGGGCGACGCCCACCAGGAGCGCCGGGCGGACGGCCCCTGGCCCGGACAGCTGCCCGCGCCGTCCCCCACCCACGTGCCCGAAAGACCCCGTCCGGCGCGACTGCTGGACGCCGACGGCCACGACGTCCAGGTCACCGCCCGAGCGGAGGTCAGCGGCGCCCCGGTGCGCCTCGTGCTGCCCGCAGGCAGCGCCGAGGTGGCCGCCTGGGCCGGGCCGTGGCCGGAGCAGGAACGCTGGTGGGACCCCGAGCAGGCGCGGCGCACCGCGCGGATGCAGGTCGTCACCTACGACGGGCGGGCTTTACTGCTGGCCGTCACCGCCGGGCGATGGAGCGTCGAGGGCGACTACGACACGTGACCAGCACCCGGGCAACCACCAGCCCACCCACAACCACGGACTACTCGTCATGGGCTTCACCAGCCACCCCCACACCCCTTGGAGCGAGCTGCACCGCCGCCTCGCCGGCACCCCCACGGCCGACGGCGATCGCACGGTCGTGCCGTTCCCCACCAAGGCACCCCTCAAGAAGCCCGCCGTCCCTCCCAAGCGGCCTGACGGCGTTGCCGGGCATGCCTGGGCGGAGCTGCATGTCCACTCCTCGTACAGCTTCCTCGACGGCGCCAGCGACCCGGTGGACCTGGTCGCCGAGGCGGCCCGCCTCGGCGTCGAGACCATCGCCGTCACCGACCACGACGGCCTCTACGCCGCCCCCGCCCTCGCCACCGCCGCCCGCGCCGCCGGCCTGCGCACCGTGTTCGGCGCCGAGCTGACCCTGGACTCCACCACCGCCCCCACCGGCGTCCCCGACCAGGACGGCGAGCACCTGCTCGTCCTCGCCCGCAGCCCCGACGGCTACCGCCGCCTCGCCAAGACGATCGGCGACGCCCACCTCGCCGGCCAGGGCAAACGCCGCCCCCGCTACGACACCGACCGCCTCGCCGACACCCACAACGGCCAGTGGGCCATCCTGACCGGCTGCCGCAAAGGCGCCGTACGCCGCGCCCTGGAGACCGAAGGACCGGAGGGGGCCGAGCGCGAGCTACGCGCCCTGGCCAAGCGCTTCGGACCCGACAACGTCCACGTCGAGCTGACCGACCACCACCTGCCCGGCGACGACGACCGCAACACCGCCCTCGCCGACCTCGCCCGCCGTACCGGCCTCACCCTGGTGGCCACCACCGCCGCCCACCACGCCTCCCCGGCCCAGGCCCGCCTGGCCCAGACCCTCGCCGCGCTGCGCCAGTCCCGCGCCCTGGCCGAAGCCGAGCCCTACCTCGCCGCAGCCGGCACCGCGCACCTGCGCTCCCCGGCCGAGATGGCCCACCGCCTCGCCCCATGGCCGGGCGTCCAGCAGAACACCGTCGACCTCGGCCGCGCCTGCGCCATCGACTTCCGCGACATCACACCCCGCCTGCCCGGCTACCCGGTCCCGAACGGCCACACCGAGGCCACCTGGCTGCGCCACCTCACCCTGCACGCCGCCGCAACCCGCTTCGACCCCGCCAACACCAAAGCCCACCGCCAGATCGCCTACGAGCTCGACGTCATCGAACAGCTCGACCTCGCCGGCTACTTCCTGATCGTCCACGACATCGTCGACTTCTGCCGCCGCGCCGACATCTGGTGCCAGGGCCGCGGCTCCGCCGCCAACTCCGCCGTCTGCTACGCCCTCGGCATCACCTCCGTCGACCCGATCCACTACGGCCTCCTCTTCGAACGCTTCCTGTCACCCGAGCGGGACGGGCCACCGGACATCGACCTCGACATCGAGCACCGACGCCGCGAGGAGGCCATCCAGTACGTCCACCAGCGCTACGGCCGCGACCACGCCGCCCAGGTCGCCAACGTCATCACCTACCAACCCCGCATGGCCATCCGCGACGCCGCCCGCGCCCTCGGCTACGCCCCCGGCGACCTCGACCGCTTCAGCAAGGAGACCGGCTGGCGCGACATGCCGCCCCCCGACGCCCCCGTGCCCGCAGACGTGCGCGACCTCGCCGCCCAACTGCGCGGCCTCCCCCGCCACCTCGGCATCCACTCCGGCGGCATGGTCCTCACCCGCGAACCCATCAGCGAGACCTGCCCCACCGAATGGGCCACCATGCCCGGCCGCAGCGTCCTGCAGTGGGACAAGGAAGGCTGCGCCGAAGCCGGGCTCGTCAAGATCGACCTGCTCGGCCTCGGCATGCTCTCCGCCCTCCACGACGCCTGCGACCTGATCACCCAACACCACGACCGACACCTCGACCTCGCCACCATTCCACCCGACGACCCCGACGTGTACGCGATGCTCTGCCGAGCCGACAGCATCGGCCTGTTCCAGGTCGAGTCCCGCGCGCAGGCCTCCGCGCTGCCCCGCCTGCGGCCCCGGCACTTCTACGACCTCGTGGTCCAGGTCGCCCTCATCCGCCCCGGCCCGATCCAAGGCGGATCCGTCCACCCCTACATCAACCGCCGCAACGGCCGCGAGAAACCCGCCATCCCGCACCCCCTGATGGAACGCGCCCTCGCCAAGACCCTCGGCGTCCCGCTGTTCCAGGAACAGATGATGCAACTCGCCATCGACTGCGCCGGATTCACCCCCACCGAAGCCGACAAGCTACGCCAGGCCATGGGCGCCAAACGCTCCCACGAACGAGTCGCCGAGCTGCGCGAGCGCCTCCTCGCCGGGATGGCCGAGCGCGGCATCCCCCAGGACGTCGCCGAGGACGTCTACGCCAAGATCGACGCCTTCTCCGGATACGGCTTCCCCGAGAGCCACGCCGCCTCGTTCGCCCTGCTCGTGTACGCGAGCGCCTGGCTCAAGCACCACTACCCGGCCGCCTTCACCTGCGCGCTGCTCGCCAACCAGCCGATGGGCTTCTACTCCCCGCTCACCCTCATCCAGGACGTGCGCCGCCACGGCGTCACCGTGCTGCCCGCCGACATCAACCATTCCAAGGCCCAGCCCACCCTTGAACCCGCACCGTCCGGCAGCGGAGGAGAAGCCGGGCCCGCGATTCGCCTCGGGCTGGCGGCCGTCCGCGGCCTCGGCGACGAGCAGGCCGAGACGATCGCCGCCGGCCAGCCGTACACCGACCTGGAGGACTTCGCCCGCCGCACCGACCTGCCCGAACCCGCCCTCGAAGCGCTCGCCACCGCCGGCGCCTTCGCCAGTCTCGGACTGAACCGCCGCCAGGCCCTGTGGTCCGCCGCACCGCTCGCCCGCACCAGCGCCGGCATGCTTCCGGGCACCGCCCCCGCCCTCGCCGCCCCCGATCTCGCGCCGATGACCGCCGTCGAGGAGACCATCGCCGACCTGTGGGCCACCGGTAGCTCGGCGAGCGCTCACCCCGTCCAGCACGCCCGCTCCCACCTGGAGCGCTGCGGCGCCCTGACAGCCGACGCGTTCAAGAACGGCGCCACCGCCGGCACGCTCGTCGCGGTCGGTGGACTCGTCACCCACCGCCAGCGCCCGCCAACGGCCGGCGGCGTGCTCTTCCTCAGCCTCGAAGACGAAACGGGCCTGGTCAACGTGATCTGCCAGCCGCACATATGGGAACGCCAGCGCCGTGCCGCGCTGCAGTCAGCCGGCCTCCTGGTCCACGGCACGGCCGAGCGCCGCGACGGCGCCGTCAACCTGGTCGCCACCCGCCTCGTCCCGCTCACCCTCGCGCCCGGCGCCCGCAGCAGGGACTTCCGATGACCCGGCGGTGCGCCCCCGATCCGGCATCCGGGCAGGTCAGCGAACCCGAACGCCCGGTGACGGACCCGCAGAACGACCGATACAGTCAACACCCGCACGATCGAGAGGGCACCATGGCCGACACCACGACAACCCGCGCCCGCAGCGGTCGGCCCAAGGGCGTGCGCACCGACGCCGAAGGCCTCACCGCGCGCCAGCGCCGCGTGATCGAGGTCATCCGCGACTCCGTCCAGCGCCGCGGCTACCCGCCGTCCATGCGCGAGATCGGCCAGGCCGTCGGCCTGACCAGCACCTCCTCGGTCTCCCACCAAGTGAAGGCACTGGAGCGCAAGGGCCTGCTGTACCGCGACCCGAACCGGCCCCGCGCCTACCGCGTCTGGGCTGACCGCCAGACCGCACCCACCGACAGCACCAGGAGCACCGGCCTCCCCATTCCCGTGCCGCTGGTCGGCCGGATCGCCGCCGGCGGTCCGATCCTGGCCGAGCAGACGGTCGAGGACGTCTTCCCACTGCCCCGCCAACTGGTCGGCGAGGGCGAGCTGTTCGCGCTCACCGTCCGCGGCGACAGCATGATCGAGACGGCCATCACCGACGGGGACACCGTCGTCGTGCGCCGCCAGCCGGTCGCCGAGAACGGCGACATCGTGGCCGCGATGATCGACGGCGAAGCCACCGTGAAGCGGCTCAAGCGCGAGGACCGCCGGATCTGGCTGATGCCGCACAACCCCGCCTACGAACCCATCAACGGCGACGACGCCACCATCCTCGGCAAGGTCGTCGCCGTGCTACGCCGTCTCTGAGGGCCCGGACGGTGGCCGTGGACGAGGACAGGACCATGCTGGAGGACATGACCGTGCGGGAGTTGTGGGACAGGACCTATCTGGCGCTGCTGCCCTGGACCCGCGTACCCGTGGGTGATCTGCACGCACGCTGCGCGGAGGCGGTGACCGCGGCGCTCGCCGTGCTGTGGGACGGCTGCGACGACGCGCTTCTCGACGCGTCGGCCACGGACGGGCAGGTCCACGCGATCGTCGCCGCTCAGAGGGCGTACGGGCTCGGATGGCGGGACGCGGTGCTCGGCGATGTCACGGCACAGGCCCGGGCCGCACGGCTGGGAGATGGCCCGGGCGGCCTGTGGACACCGGCCGAGCGCTGGAACCGTGGCCGGGGACGGGCGTTCCGCCCCACCCTTCGCCGCAACCTGGAATTCTTCGCGACGCATCCCTGGGCCGCGGAGTTGGAGCACCTGCGGACCGTGCGGTGCGCCGTCGAGGCTTCCGCAGCCGATCCGCGCTCCGCGCTCACCTTGCTCTTCCGTACCGCCTGGACGAACAAGGCCACCGAACGCCGGGGGTGGTACGACGCCGAATGGTGGCAGTACCTGGAGGTCGAGGCTCTGGCGTCCTGGGCGGTGGTCGCCCTGGGCCTGCCCGCAGAAGACCCCGCGAGCGCCGGACTGGCTGTTGAGGAAGCCGCCGAGGCGGTGAGTCCGTCCGACTGGACCCGGACGGGAACGGGCCTGCCGGACGGCTTCCTCGACGCGGCCTTCGCCGCACTGGCCCTGTGACGCCGACAGGTGTCGAGTTCCCAGTCGAATCAACGCCCGCCATCAAGCAGGGTCTACGCCAGCCGCCTCGGATCGGCACCGCCCCGGCCCGTGGACGGTGCGGTGCAGACCGTTCTGGGGTCGTCGAGTCTTTGTCTGCTTCGACCCCTGCCGCGGGGTGAAGCAGGTCGCGGAGTTCTCGGTGGGTCAGAGAAAGATCGCCGAGTAGAGACTGTGGCGGTTCGACCGGGCCCGCCGGGCCAGGGCGGCGAGTTGCTCGAGAAAGGCCGTCAGGTGGGCCGGATCGCCGTAGCCGTGGAACTCCTTGGCCCCTGACCAGGGCACAGCCAACCCCGCCAGCTGCCAGCTCGGCGCATCGGCCAGGGCATCGCGCAGTTCATCGGGCAGGGTGACGACCCACGCGCTCTCCTCCTGCGGATCGCTCACCAGAGCGCCGAACCGGGGATGCGCGATGACCTGCGAGAACGGCTCGGCGAGCAGCAGTGCCATGCCCTGGGCCAGCAGGACGTGCGGCTCGATCCCCTTGACCCAGAACGTATCGATACCGGCCTCGCCGGGCCCATCGGGGAGGGCGCCGGCCGCCGCGCGATCATCGGGTGGCTGAAATAGTCATAGAAGCTGCCCACGGCAGGAATCGTGCCACCGAGGTCCGACATGCTCGGCCGTCTGGGAGCACGACTGGCAGAAGGTCCACTGTCGGACGCCGCAGACGATCCCGTAGACGACCGGACCGCCACCGCAGACCTGGAGGCCGTACTGGCCTCGCTGGCCTACCTGCTGACCCGCTCCCAGGAGCACGAGCGCCGCACGGCCAGGGCCGGCATCACCGCCACCCGCTCGGACGTCTACCTGCTGCGCGCCCTCGCCGAGGCCGAGGGGCCCAGCCGGGTCGGCGACCTGGCCGCCCGGCTGATGGTCAAGCCCTCGCACGTCACCCGGCAGATCGACCGCCTGGAGAGCCAGCACCTGGTGGCCCGCACCCCCGACGCCCTGGACCGCCGGGCCCGCCGGGTCGCCCTCACCCCCGACGGGCGCACCCTGCTCGACCGGCTGAAACAGGCCAACATCACCGGCTTGACCGACGCCCTGGACAGCGTCCCGGACTCGGACGTCGCCGCGACGGTCAGCGTGCTGTGCCACCTGATCGAGCGCTACGTGCGGCGGGTGCGGGGCTCGATGCTCTCGGAGGACGACGCCGGCTTCGCGCCCCCGGCGCCGGGGGCGCGAGGGCGCGATGACGCCGGGGGCGAGGTCGATGCCGGCCGGTCGCGAGCCTGTGCCTGCGAACGGATGATCCGGCTGTTCCCTCCGCCCCCGGACGGAGACCCCGCTCGTCGCAGCAGTCGGCGGGGCCGTGCTCAGTGATTCGGTACGCGTGCGGCGACTACCCTGCCGCCGGCGCGAAGAACGGAGGATCGACCAGGTCTCCGATCGAGAATTCCTCGAGCTGGACGTCCGCAACGACCTTCCAGAGGAACTCCGACATCGAGAAGTCGAACTCGGACCATCCGCCGTACTCCGGCTGAGCGAGCACGCGCCACCGATCCGGGTCTTCGCTGCTGGCATCCCAGAAGAAGGAAGAACCACGAACGGAGACACCCCACTGGATCAGCCCTCCCTGCCCGGGCGAGAAGATCCGGTACGGGGCGTACGGGTCGAAATCGGAAGGCCTCGGGACGGACCGCAGTTCCGAGTTGTACCCCACCAGCGAATCCCCGCCGTCCGGGTGGAGGACGTCGAGATAGCCACTGAACTGCCCCGGCCCGAAAGTCTCGCAGAGCAGCTTGTAGTCGCCGGGAAGCGCCGTGCCGAAATCGTCTTCCACAGCAACCCAATCAATGACCAGCCTGAGGGGTTGCCACTCGACGGCTTGGACGATCCGATCCACCCACAACATCCGAAAGACCTCCTACTGCCAGCGCCTACGCGGCCGCACCCTGCTCGACCGGCTGAAACAGGCCAACATCACCGGCTTGACCGACGCCCTGGACGGCGTCCCGGACTCGGACGTCGCCGCGACGGTCAGCGTGCTGTGCCACCTGATCGAGCGCTACGTGCGGCGGGTGCGGGGCTCGATGCTCTCGGAGGACGACGCCGGCTTCGCGCCCCCGGCGTCGGGGCGCGACTCGGTGCGCGACGCCGTCGAGTCCTGAGCTTCCTGACCCACGAGCTCAGTCGAACTGCATCCATGCCTCCGGGCCGGACCAGTGGCGACGCCACAGAATAGTTGTCCAGTCGTTGGGGTCGTCACCATCGGCATACCAGCACAGCAGGTCGGAGTCCGCCGTCAAACCCCATCCGATCAGAAGGTCAGGGTCGGAGAACCCTTCTTCCTCTCCGGTGAACCGGGCGTCATCGGTCACCCCCTTCACCGTCGCACTGAGGTCATTCGGGTAGGCATCCGGAATCGGGGGACCACGGACAGGAAGTTGTCGAATACACCCTCCCCGTAGATCCCCATGAACTCCTTGTAGTCGTCGGGAAGTCCATGATCGTATTCGATCGCAACCCGACCCCAGTCGACGGAGCTCCCGCCCCCCGGGGGAGCGGCGACCAGGGCCGTCAACCCGTCGACAGCCCTACGCCCGTCACTGCCTCTAGAGCTCCCAGCTGCTTCCATCCGACGTCCTCCAGGGCAACGGAATCGACACGCCTGTGACGCTGGTGCCGGCCACCAACGCGTCCAACCAGTTCTGGGACTTGTACGACAAGTAACCCACCCGCGCCATCCCACCCCGGGCGGCGACAGCGCCGCCCGGGGTCCTCACACGAGCCTGTCCGCAGCCGGACGAGGCGGACGGCTTCGCGGTGGCCCGGCGGCCCCGCTTCGCGTCTTCGGCGCCCCGTCTACGTCTGACCCTGCGCCTGTCGGCGCTCGGCAAGCGGTGCCCCGTGCCAGCGCCAGTCCTTTCGGCGGGGGCGATCGGGCGTCTCGATGCGCCCGGTGGCCCACAGAAGTGTTGACCAGGCGCTGCCGATGACGGGGACGTCGGGGAACAGTCGTGCGAGGACCCGTTCGCACAGGTCCTGCGGTGGCTCCCAGGGGCGGTCCGGGCGTTGGACGACGTCGTGGGTGTGGACCAGGGCCTCCACGACACCCATCGCGGCGAAGCCTTCGGGGTCGGAGGCCCCGAATACGTGCGGGGCCAGGGCGGTCGCGTCGGCGATGTCCACGGCGGCCGCGAGCAGCCCACCGCACGCCTGCACGACGGTCAGCAGCCCCAGGGGTCCTGCCTCTTGGTCAGCGAAGATCACGTTGGCCGGGCCACCCGGTCGGTCACCGGAGACGCGCAGCGGGACGCGTGGTACGGCGATGGGCCGGGCGAGCCCGAACCGCAGGGCGTAGGTGAGCAGATCGTCCGCGATGTGCTCGACGGTCTCCCAGCGCGTCCACTCCAGGCTGTCGGCCCGTTCGTGCCACAGCGCGGTCGGAACGCTTTTGAGGACGTCCACGCAGCAGGCGACGGCCTGACGTATGTGATCCCCGCTCACCAGCGGGTTCTGCTCTGCGGACTGTGCCATGCCGGGAGCCTACAAGGCCGCGGCGAGCGGCCCGTCGTGGCCACCACCATGCCGCTGCTGCGCTGGTCCGGCTACGACGGCATCCGCACCCTTCACCAGGGCGCCGGCCTGGCCCGCGGCTGGACCGAGAAGGACGTGGACGGCCTGGACGGCTGGGTGGCCCTGGTGGACGGCCGGGTTGTCCTCGGCGCCCGCCCCGGCTTGGCCGTGCCGGAGCCCGTCGTGCACGCCGAGGCGTGGCAGGCCGGCGCGACGCTGCACACCACCCTCGCCCAGCACCCCGCCCGCACCCCCTTCACCCAGGACGAGGACGACGACCAGGAGCACGGGCTCCTCGGCGACGTCCGCCACCGGGTCCGCCGCCGGGCGGCGGGGATGACCCTGGAGAACATCCAGCAGGCCCTGGACCGGGCCCGGGAGGACGAGCGCGCCGCCGACCGGTACGCCGAGGTGGTTGCGGCTGACAGCGATGATCCCGGATGGGAGTCGCCCGGGCAGGGACGGCGTCCGTCACCTTGCCCGATGGGGACAGCCGGTCAGTCGTCCTGCTGCCAGGGGGCGCGGCCGTTGGGCTGGGGTTGGGTCCAGATCCGGATCCGGGTGCTCTCCAGGGTGGGGCAGTCGGCGGCGCTCAGGACCCATTCGGCGACGAATGCCGTGTAGTACAGGCCGACGTCCCACAGCATGAGGCCTGCGTCGTTGGGCACCGGTCGGTCCGCGATACGTATGTAGTGCCCGGGCTCGAAGAGCTCGTCCAGCAGATGCGTTGAGGCGTGGGTGCCGGACATCGACAGCCGCCGGTAGTCCAGATAGACCGAGCGCAGGCTTTCCTGCGCGAGACCGCGCGTCGGCGCCCACTCGGACAGCTGGTCGATCATGACGGAGACTGGTAGTGCCTGTGCCTGGAGCGGCCCGAATCTGGCGATGAAGTCGGACAGGTCCACGCGGCTTGGCTCCAGCTGCGGGACGTGCGGCGGCGGGATCATTGCCATCGGCGGAAGATCGGGGCGGCTGCTGTTGCGGCGTGCGATGTTGGCGTTGTGCGCCCGGACCTTCCTGAGACGGCGCAGTGCGTCCTTCCTGCTGGCGGCGAGCTTCCGGTTGATCCTGTCGCGTTCCGCTTGGACGCCTTCGGCGCTGTGCCGGACCGCTTGGCCCGCCGCGACGACGGCCTCGTGCCCGCCGAAATGGATGTAGAGCGAGAACACCGTCGCCTCGATCAGGCTGCGCGCCAGCGAGCGGGTCGCATACTCAAGCCCGCCGTCGACCGCTGCCCCCAGCTCTCGCAGGAGTTCCGCGCAGTAGCGCAAGGCCGCGCCGTCGTACAGGCGCCACGTCACCTGCGGTGTCCGCGTGTCCAGGAGAGCCCAGCGATCGCTGGCGAACGCCGCGTCGATCTCGGCAAGCAGTCGGTTGGTCGCCTCGGACAGTTCCTCCCGAGTGGGCCGTGACTGCTGCCGCTGCGCGTCTCCTGCTTCGGTCATGTCGATCACCGTAAGCGTCCGAGGCGGCGGGTCACACCAGGTATCCGCATCTGCCGACGAACACCACGTGCCACCAGGAAGGTGGCGTCGTAGGTCACCGCACCGTTTCCGCCCGCTGAGGTTCCCCCGAGCTGCGGAAGGTTGCCGGAGATGGCCTGATGGGTCATGAGAAGGGAGCCTTTGTGATGGCTGCTCAGATGAAGTACCCGCCCGAGTTGCGCCGGCGTGCGGTGGAGATGTACCGCGCCGCCGACCCACCCGAGGCGCCAACACGGGGAGACCGCCACCCCGCAGGGTGACGGCCTCCAGCGCCTTCTCCGAGCTGCCGAGCGCAGCGCGAGCCTCGGACAACGACACCGCCCGGCCCGGGGCCTACGCCCACTCGACGCCGTGCTCGGCGAGCTGCGCGAGCTGCCCCGCGGTGAGCTTGGCCCGGCGGGCCTTCGTGTTGTTCAGCCAGGCCCCAGCGACAGTCCCTCGGCGAGGCGCTGCGCGAACACGACGAGCACTTCCTCCTCCAGCTGGAGCGCGCGGAGCGTGAGGGCGACGGCGTCCTTGCCCGCCAGGCCCTGGCCGACCTCCTGCGCGCCGCCGACGCCCTGGCCGAGCGCCACCGCGAGCTCGCCGAGCGGCTGCTCGACGCCCACCCCACCCAGACCGCCAGCCCCGACCAGGCCGCCCCGGAGCCCCGCGTTTCACCCCGGGGTGAAACAGTGGCCCCGCTCGATGGCTCCCCGGCCACGGCCGGGCCGTGGTCAGCGGCTGCTCCCGTACCGGCTCCGGCGACCGCCGGCCCCGCCTCCGAGGATCGGCCCGCGCCCGTTGCTCCCCGGGGCGAAACTCCCCGCTCGGCGGGCCCTGCCCCGGACCGCCCGCAGGGCCAGTCGGCGCCTGTTCCTCCCCGGGGGGAAACGCGGTCCGCTGCGCGGCCCGCCGCCACGGCGCCCGTTGCGCCCCGGGGAGAAACATCCCCGGATGCTTCGGCAGGCGGGGGCGGACTGCGTGAGCTGGTCGACCGCAGCCTGGCCCAGCAGACCGCTCCCGCCCCTCCCCTGCGATGCCCACCACGCCGAAGCCCACAGAGGTCACGGTCCCGGCCGACCCGATGCTGCGCCGACTGCCGACGACCGATGTCTCCGTCGACTTGGACCCGCGTGTGTTCGGCGACTGGTGGTCTCTGGCTGGATGGACTGTCAACCTCGACGTCTTCCTCGTCCTCGGCGAGGGCCACCAGGTCGGATGGGTCGAGCGCGGCCTGCCTGGCCTTGGAGACGGGACTCATAGCCAGCCGGGTCGTCGTTCTCACCCGGCTCACCGCAGTGGGTGCAGGGGAAGGGCCCCCAAGCGGCGCCGACCCTCACGAGCTGCTCCCAGCCGAGGCCTTCTTCGGCTTCGCGAGCAGCGATGGCCTCAGCGATCCGCTGCTGCGCGTACTCCTGGTCGACGCCCACGGCTCTCATCTCCCAGACGACGGCGCCTACCCCCAGAATCGCTCGCCCAGCCCCGCCACGCCAGGCGCATACCCGCTACGCCGCAGCCCCGGCCGGGTCGTCCACGTGCATGAGCCGGCTGCGGGCGGCGACACGGTCCTCACCGGACAACGTCGCCCAGTACTCGTCCGCCCACACAACATGGGAGGCCTGACGCTCGGCTTCCTCCAGCTGACCGCACTCGGCCAGCTGCTCCTCGCTCAGGCCCCGCCGGGCGGCTTCCAGATCGCCGTTCCAGGCCGGCAGCGCTGCCAGGTAGGCGCGGCGCTCGGCCTGCACGGCCGCCAGCGCCCGCTGCGCCTCGATCAAGTGGTCTGGGTACTCGAAGGTCTTCTGCTTTCCCAGCGCGCAATCGGACGCGTGACCCAATCCCGCGCCGGGCTACGCCTCGCTCGACAAGCTGGCGGAGCACGGGCCGCTCGGGCTGGGGAGTACGGGTGCACCGCTTCGAGGTCGTCGGCGTCATGCTCGGCGCGCCGGGCGACCAAGCGCTCGTGCAGCGCGCCGCGGTCGTAGCTGTCGGGGGTGACGGCGGCCGCCGGCTACGGGGAGTCGGCGGCCGTGGTGTGGGGCCGTTCGGGTTCGGGTGTGGTGTCGATGGCGGCGCGGGCGTGGAAGGCAACGGAGCGGCGGGAAACCGATTTCGTGTTGGCACGGTCATCGCCTAGGCTGATCTCACCGACGCGGGGTGGAGCAGCTCGGTAGCTCGCTGGGCTCATAACCCAGAGGTCGCAGGTTCAAATCCTGTCCCCGCTACTACGAAGGCCGGGTCGGCGCACGGTGTGCGTCGGCCCGGCCTTGTTTGTTGGGCAGTTGGCGGTTGGTCAGGCCGCCGAGGGTGCGGAGCCAGTTCACTCGTTCGCCTGAGGGCGAACCTGCCGAGGCCTGGTGCTTGCGGTCAGGCCTCGGTTGACGGCCTTGGTACGAGCCTCCGCGTTACGCGGAGATCCGGTGGCGAGTCGTCATGTGTGGCGCGGCCGTGAAGGCCGGGGCCGACAGCGAGATCGAGGCCTCGTCGTTCCGACGATCTGGCGCGTGCTGCGCGCTCTGGCGGCGCACGACGCCCGGGTGGTTGGCCGGATCACGGAGCTGCGCGCCCACCGCGCCCAGCCCCAGCACATCACCACGGTGGAGGCCTCCAACGAGGGCAGCGGAACGGATGACAGCGACGCCTTCACCCTCTCCTCATCCTGCCCTGGCCTCGCACCGAGACGACCTCGTTCACCGATCCCGCCTGCTCCCGCTCACCAACGACACGCCCTGGCGCCGCTGGCAGGCCCTCGACGCCCTGCGCGCCTGGGGAACCGCGTGCAGTGCTGCTGCCAGGCCGGCAGGATGCGGCGGTGAACTGATCCTCGACCAGCGGCCGGTGGCCGGCTTCTGGTGGGAGGTCGCTGCCTGCGCGTGTACGCTCGGGCTGCTCGCGACTGTGGGGTCGCGATGCCTCGTGTGGCGTCAGTGATTCCAGGGCCGTCTCTCGCCCGGGTACACCTGGGAGGCGCAGTCGTCGGCGAGCACGGCGATCGTAGCGCGCCCTTCGACCCATTCCAGCCAGTGCTGCGGCAGGCGTACGTCGCCGTGGTGAGCGCCGAGGAGGTTGCCGCAGATCGACCCGGTGGAGTCGCTGTCGCCCGAGTGGTTGACGGAGAGCAGGAAGGCGGCCTCGATAGAGGTGCGGGCCGGCCTGGGGTCGCAGACGGTGCCCTGACTTCCGATGTAGTAGGTCTGGATGCGGGTACGACCCAGCAACGCGTACACACCGATTGCCAGGGCCTCCTCCGCAACCCAGCCCGCGCCCAGGGTCTGGAGCTTCTCCGCTGTCGCCACGCCGTCGGCGGCGAGGTCGACGGCCTTGCGCAGCACGGTGGTTGTCTCCTCGTGGCCGGGGTAGCGGGCGAGCAGCTCCATGGCTCGCAGTACCGCACCCTGCGGTGACTCGCCGTGGACCAGATGGTTGATCATGGCAGCGAACGCACCGGCGGCGTAGTAGCCGGTGGGGTGGCCGTGCGTGATCTGGGCACACTGGGCGGCGAACTCGAAGGCGCGCTCGGCCCCGTGGTCGGTGAATCCGAACGGCGCGGAGCGCATCACGGTGCCACACCCCTTCGAACCGGGGTTCACCGGGCCGGGGGTGCCGGCGGGCTTGCCGTACGGGTCGGGCGTGTGGTCCTCCAGGAGGCCGGCCAGGCACGCGTTGCCGGGTGCCCGCCGTGCGTACAGCCAGGGCTCCTCGCGCAGCCGGCCGCAACGGTGCCGGAGGTTGTCGGCGGGCGGCGGCGCGGGGTGGTTTTGGGTGTCCAGCCAGCGCAGATACGCGTCACGTATGAACATCGCTTCGGCACCGCCGAGACCGCGCGACGTGGTCCGCGAGTAGCCGCGCAGCCAGCCTTCTGCGGTGAAAAGCGTCATCTGGGTGTCGTCGGTGACCCTTCCGGTCACACCCTCGTGGTCCGGGACGAGACCGGTGACGCCCGCCTCGCCGTACTTCTCCCGGATCGCATCCAAGGACAGCAACTCCACAGGGTTACCCAACGCGTCCCCGATCGCCCCGCCGAGCAGGCACCCGCGCACCCGGGCGCGATAGGCGGCCAGTTCACTCCAGGACAGCTGCTCCACCTTGCGACTCCCCCGCGTCGGCAGTTTGATCAAGACGCACGCGGTCACCATCGTAGAGCCGACGCCTCCGCCTCAGTCGGCCAGGAACCAGGCCCGCTACCGCCCGGCCTGTGGGAGGACGACGTCCCAGGCCAGGCCCTCGCCCTTCAGCCGGCGAAGGCGCCAGCGCATCAGCGCCGACTGGCTGTCGGGAGTGTGCAGAACGCGCAGCTGCTCGGCCGCGGGCTTTCCTAAGGTGCCCGCCGCGGCGCAGGCCGCCAGCTGCTCGGCGGTCTGCTCGTCGCCGACGCCGGGGCGGTGCCGCTGGCCGCCAGTGCCGGCGGTATACCCGAGCGGCGCGGCGGTCCAGTAGCAGGCCGGGGCCTTTGATGAGGATGCCGATCGAGTCGGGTTCGGTCACCGAAGACCGGTCCGTTTCAAGGCGTTGGGGCCAGGGCGCGGCCTCGTCCCGCCAGGTCACGTGTCCGACTGTCAGTCCCCGGTGTTCCCAGGCCGGTCTGCGCTCGGCGCTTTCGACAGCCGTGTGCCGGCCGGGCCGACTTCCCGCGCGGGCGTGCGGTGGTCGTTCGGATCATGCGGTGGTTCCGGGCTCGTCGCCTTCGCGGGAGCGGCGGAGTGCCTCGGCTGCGGCCTTGCGACCGGCGGCCGTGAAGATCATCTCGTTGGAATCCACCTCGTGCCACTTCGCGTCGTGCAGGCGGACACGGAACGCCCGGACGGGCAGTCGGCCGTCATCCGTGGAGTAGAGCTCCTCCCGCAGGCCGCGCTCGAAGGCCTCGGCGAGATACAGCGGAAGGCGGTCCTCGGGAACCTCCAGGACGAACTCGAAGTGCTGCTCCCCGTCGGCGGGCAAGGGCGTGAAGTCCGCGGTGGCAATGGCGTAGTGGCCGCACATCGTGAAATTGACCAGGCGAACGTGCACGTCCCGGATGACGGACGCCTCGCCGGTCGCCTCCTCCTGCGGCTGCTGCGCGCGGGGCCGCAGGGTGACGAGCCGACGCGGACCGACGCCGTCATGGAAGGACTCGGAGAACTCGTGGGCCGCCTGCTGCCCGGCTGCCGCGAAGCCGGCCGCCGTCGACTGCCCCTCACGCCACCGCGCATGGCGCAGCCGCACCCGCACCGCGTACGGCAGGACCTCGCGGAAGGACCAGGCCCGGAGTTGGGCGAGCAGCCCCTCGCCGAAGGCGGCGCCGAACTCGGCGGGCAGTACGGCGGAGGGCACCTCGTTGACGAACTCGAACGGAAGGCCCGGGTCCCCGCCACCGGTCGGGAGGGGTTCGAAGTCGGCCGAGGCGACGGCGAAGGGGAGCACTCCGCCCCGGCTGGACAGGTACGCCTGAACGTCCCTGATCGGCCGGTCGAGTTGCTGAGGATAGTCACGGACTCCTGCCATGATCCGATCGTAGGTGCCACCGCGGTGCGGGCCTCGCCGGGGGCACCGACGAGGGTCAGTCCTCGCCGGTGGCCACGATCACCACGGCGTGACCGTTGCCGGTACCGATGATGGCCGCGTCGAACGTGGCCTCGGTGACCGCCCGTTACAGGACCTCGCCGCGAGGCCCCTCCCCTTATGCGGTGGAGCCGTTTGCCCGCCGGGCTCAACGCGGGTACGAGCCGAGGAACCGGCGAAGGCTGGCTGACCACTGCGGGCGCCTGCTCGGCGGCCCTCCATCCGGAGGGCCGTCACTGCCTTCCGATATGTTCCTCCGGACTCGCACTGGCGGGTCACACGCGCATTTGAGGGGGAAACGTGCCAGGTGAGCGGCTTGACGCAGAGTGGGTCCGATCCTGGTGGAAGCAGGCCGATGCGGCGCTCACGAAGCTGATGCAATCGTTCCTCCCGACACACGGCTTCCCGCCCGGCCACAACGCCGTGATGCTCGCAACCGACGACAGCCATCAGGCGACGAGCACACTCGTGGACCTGACGCCGATCCCCTCCGACCTGACCACGCTCTACTGGGTGATCAGCGAGGCATCCCTGCCCGATGTCGACAGCGGGTACTTCATCCACCCACCCGCGACGGTGGCGAGGCACTTTCGCGAGTACGGCCCCGCCCCGATCGACGGTGAGTGGATCGCACTGGTATTCGCCAGTGACGGCGGCGGCCATCTGTTCGCGATCGGAGACAGCGGACAGATCTGGAAGTCCACTACAGCTTCCTGGTTCGACGACTTCGACGTCGCCGCGGCCAGCTTGCAGGAGTTCCTCGAACAGCTCGGCCAACGGATCGCGAACCAGCTCTGATCACCGGCCGAGGCGCAAACCCAGCATCCCGTCCCCGGAGACGACCTCAGTCGTCGGGTGACTTCATTTCTGGCGAACCTCCGCAGCGCTCAAGATCCGCCGACTGTTGCCCAAACCGCTGACCAATCGCTGCTACTTCACGTGAACGAAGCTCGTGGCTCCCAGACGGAACCGGCGGCGTCAAGCCCGTGACGGAGTCCACCGCCAGCACGGCGACCTTCGACGGCGGTTTGGCCGCCGCAGCAGGGATGACCACAGTGCGGTTGGACCCGGCCGACCGGGAGGCCCCGGCATCCGACCGGGCCGACGAAGAGGCCGACCTCGTTGGGGGCACCGGCGGCCCGCCCAGCAGAGTCTCAATACCCCGTGGTTGTCCCGCCCGCTTACTGTGACAATAATCCAGTGAAGGAAGCCCCCACTGCGCCGATGCCCGTCGTCCTCGGCGTAGACGACCTCCGGCCGCTCCCCAGGGCCACGCGGATTGCCCGCACCAGCCGCGAAGGCATCCAGCTCCTGGAAGAGCACCGCGACAGCTTCATTGACGAGCTGTGGCTCGACCACGATCTCGGCGGTGACGACACCATCATGCCGGTGGTGACCCTCATGGAAGAAGCCGCATTCAACGGACGGCCCTTTCGGATCGGAGCGGTCTTCGTTCACAGCGCCAACCCCATCGGTGCCGAAACCGTCGTCCGGTCACTCGCCCGCTGGAGCTACCGCGTCCAACGGGCAACGGCCTAGGGAGTCCGGACTGGACCGACTCCGCCTACGCGGGCGGACCGCGATGCACGACCACATTCCGCCGCTGGCCGGGGAGGTCGTCGCTGGTCGCGGTCTGCTGGCTGTGGATCCGGTAGGTGTCTTGTCGAGGTCGGCGGGTGTAGACCGGGCCCGCACGCCGACGTTGGGTGACAGACTGTCAGGATGCTGGATCACTCCGGCCGCCCGGTACGGGCCAGCTTGCCCAGCCGTTCTCGCACGTCGATGCCGCGGTCGACGTGCCGCTCGTCGAGCGGCACGGGCCCGTGGGGCGTTCCCCGTTCTCCACGCCGGCCCCGGATCAGGCGGCACCCGCGAACGGGTCGGGCCGGGCAGATGCGCACGGCGCGCGGCGACGCCTCGGGCCCGGCGGAATTGCCGCCCTCTCCAGCGGGGCCGAGGGCTGACAGCGATGGCGACGTGGAGGAGCAGGAGCGCCGGGGCCGCGGCGGGGGGCTGCGCTGTTGTGCTGGCCGCGGTGCTGGGGCTGACCGCGTGCGCGGCGCCGGCGGGCGGCCACGACGGTCCCGTGGCGGGCCAGGGAAGCAGCACGTCGGCGCCGATGGCGGCACCGGCGATGAGCCAGCAGACACCGTCCGGACCGAAGGAGGAGACCTACGGCATCCCGTCCACGTGGACGGATCCGGTGCGCTGGGCGGCGCTGCCGCGCGGCTCCAGGACCGCTGCCACAACCGGCGACCAAACCGGATTCCCCAACACCGTGGAGGGGGCGGTGGCGGTGCTGGTGGCCGGGACCGCGACGAATCTGCAGCCCGGCACCAGCCTGGCGGACCAGCAGGTGGCCATCTACCACACATACCTGTCCGGCGCCGACCAGAGCCCGGACGGCGAGGCGAAGGTCAGGGCGAAGGCGCAGCAGACCGAGGCCGAGAACCGCAGCGACCTCGGGCTGCCAGCGGCCGGTCCCTTGCCGAGCGGGGCCTTCGTCCGCGGCAACGTGGTGGGGTTCAAGGTGATCCAGGCGTCCTCGGACGAGGTGACGGTCTATCTGCTGACCAAGGTCAGCCGGAAAGCGGGGGAGTCCTCTCCGGTCAAGGACGCCTACGTGATCTCCGTGCTGGGCGCCGTGTGGCAGGACACCGACTGGAAGATGAGCGTGAAGGCGTCCTCCGACGCAGTGGCCCAGACCCGCGGACAGCAGTCGCCCGCCCTCGCTGCACCGGGCGACGCCAAGTTCAACGACGCCGGGTGGACCGCGCTTCGGCAGGCGGCCTGAGAGGGTGTAGGGCGTCAGGGGGGAAGGGTTTGCGCGCGGCCTGCGTCGGAGCGCTGACCGTCGTGTACTGGATCAACCAGAGCCGCTCCCGGATGCACGTGATCGACACCGTCCGGCTGGGCTGAGGGTGGTCCCGGCGCGAGACCCGGGCAAAGCCGCCCGCAACCGGAACAGCGGGCCGACCAGCCACAAGGAGCGGGAGGAGCGTCCGCGCGAATCCCCTCAACGGGCCGGGGTGGTGCCGAGGTACCCGTCGGCACCGCCCGAATCGGCCAGGTCCGCCAGGGGTGACGGCCGTCAGCCGGCCACGGTGTCGTACAAGCCGCGGCCCGTTCGCTGCGCCCGTCCAGTCTTGGCGAGGCGTTCGAGCATCGTGCGCACCGCGTTGAGCGCTCCGTTCTGGTCGTCAAGTCCGAGCAGGACGGTCACCTCCCTGGCCCGCAGCGGGCCCTTGGCCTGTCCGAGGACGGCCAGCACGCTCTCGGCGTCGGTCAGGCGCCGACGGCCCGCCGCCGTGCGTGCGGGCGTCGTCCGGCTGCCCGCACCCTCCGTGGCTTTCGCGGTCGCCGCCTTTCCCGGGGCGGCCGTCGTGTCCGCGCTCCTGGAGGTGCCGCGGGCGGCCTTCCTCACGGCCGGGGCCGGCGCGGGTGCCGCGTCCTGTTCCCGCGTGCCTGTCGCCGGCACCTTCCCCGCGACGGCCTTTGCGGTCGCTCGCTTCGTGGGGGCGGCCGCCTTCCGCGTGGTCGCCGTCTTCTTCGCTGCCGTCTTCTTGGAGACGGGCTTGCGCGGGCCCGCGCTCCGGCCCGCAGCCGGTGCCCCAGCGGAGCCGGACTCGGCAACGGGCAACTCGGAAGGCTCCTGCGCTGACTGCGCCCGGGCGGCAGGCGGCTCGTGCGCGACGCCTACCCGCGCGGTACCCGGCACCTGGTCCCGCTCCCCGAGTGGAGCCTGGGCCAGAACATCCAACCCCTCCAGCACGGCCACCATCGCGTCCTCCTGGGCGATGAGGGCCGCCAGCTGCTCCTCAAGCCGGCGCCGCTGCTCCCGTACGGCTGGCAGTCGTGCCTCCACGAGGGCCCGCGTCGATCCGACACTGCTGTCCGAGCCGAATGTGCGTCCGTCCACAAGTGCTCCTTCAACTTCCGTTCGTGTCAGCGAATGTACGGCGATCACGAGGATCGGCTCAGCGGGATGGCGAAATCCGACCCGTAAGGGTTCCATCGGATTGTGTCGCAGCCTGCGCGCCTTGGCCGCCGTCAACGTGCTCGGCCAACACGTCGCCGTCGTCGATCGCTTGTCAGCGGACGCGGCAGGCAGACCCCCAACTGCGCCAGTTGGCCGGTTCTGACCAACAGCTAATGATCACTACCACCGCTGGGAAGCCGCGCCCCGTGCCGTCGCTGGTGCTGGTCCTGCCGAACCAAGATGGTGTAGCCGTGCCGCCGACCGGCACAGGATTCGAATCAGGCGTGATGCCTCCACCGAGCTGTTGATGCTCAGCCGGCACCCGTTGAACGGCGGCAGAGCCAACTTTCGTGACCGGTAACGGCGAGTTATCCGGTTAGAGATCGAACAGTGGGTCTTCCTGAGGCTCGGTGAGCTGCCCCGACTTTGGTGGAGTCCGCGATCGTGTGATCAAGCGGCTTGCGGGGCTCGCTCCAGTTGCGCCCAGTAATCCTGCTCGTATTCGTCGGGCGGGAGGTAGCTGAGGGCGGAGTGGAGTCGTTCTCCGTTGCAGGGCTTCGGCGTAGTCGGATGGCGTCCGGTTTGTGATCACAGAGGGCCGAGGAGTGCAGCTCTGACAGCTGAACGCGGGGCGGAGAGTCCGGTCAGCCCGAGAGCGGTTGGGCGACTGAGACAGTGACCCGGCCACCGAAGCGGCCGCGCAGGTCTGCCTGGGCGCTGGCCAGATTTCCGCTGACGCCGACCTCCACCACGCCGCGGCTGAAGCTCACCTCCGACCCGTCGCCCACCATGACGATGCTGTAGTCGCTCGTGTGCCCTATCAGTGCCACGACCCGGTTGCGGGTGGCGGCCAGCTCGCTGATCGAACGCGGCGCGTCGCGCAGGTCCACGGGCACGCCCAGACTCAGGTGGGCGAGGGCGGCGTCGAAGCCGCCACCGCCCGGCTTCCGGTAGACGATGACGCGACCGTCCGGAACGTCCACCATCAGGCCCGTGAAGACATCCTGGTAGGAGCCGCCGAGGCGTGAGACCGCGTCCGCGGCCGTGTCCAGCTGCTGCTGGTCCGGTCGGCCTGAGCTCGGCGGAGGGCTTGCGGCGACGGCGGACGCGGCGGCACTCGTCGGTCCCAGCTGCTGCTGGTCCGGTCGGCCCGAGCTCGGCGGAGGGCTTGCGGCGACAGCGGACGCGGCGGCACTCGTCGGCACGGGAGCGGACGGCACGACATTGGTCTGTCCAGCGCAGGCTGCGCAAGCCAGCAGAGCGGTCAAGGCCAGGGTGACAGCGGTCAGGTGTATCGGCGTTGGGGTACGGGGCATCGATCCAGCCTCACTTCATCGGCGACGGCTGGTGATCGTACGCGGGCGCGAAGCGGCGTGCGTAAAGAAGGCAGGCACGGCTTCCGAGATCATGGAGTTACGCCGAAGCCCTGGAGCTCCACCGGCCAGCTTTCGCCACCCTCGTAGATCATCAGCGGGCGCGACGGGACACGGCCTGGCTGCAGGACCCCCCAACGTCAGAACGGAACCGCCACTCCAGCTTCACGCAGCCTGATCAAGGCCCGCGCCATGCACTCCCCAGCCGATGAGCCGTCAGCTCTCAGCCCGTCCGACAGCGGTCCACCGCTCGCAGCGAACGTCCACGGCGGACGACCGTCCCGAACCCGTTCGGCATCTACTCGGATCATGGCGTTCACGCCCTGCTCGCCGAGCCATTCCAAGATCAGCAGCGTGACCTCTTCCACCCCGCTGTCCGGTTCCGGCTTCGCCCAGCGATACTTCGGCCCACGGCCCCTCGACACTGCCATGAGATGAACCTATCCGCAGGCAGCGCGGCAGAAGAGGGCAGGGCATACGAATGCCTGGACGTTAAACGACACGGTGGGCCTTGGCAATGCACCGCCTATGGGCCGTCAAGTCCGATGACGCAGCCGAAGGGATCGATCACTTGGCAGATCCGCCGACCCCGGCTCACCTGCAGCGGACCACGGTGGTGAGTGCAGCCGGCGGCCAGCAGTCGTTCGCGGACACGGTCCAGATCTTCGACCGACCAGTACGGGACCGTGCTTGCGCCATGCGGGTTCCGCGACTCGTCCGCTTGGTGGAAGCCGAACTCGACAGCTCCGACGTTCAGCCAGGCGAATACCGACTCGCCGTCGACATCGAGGTGAACGTCCAAGCCGAGAAGATCGCCCCACCAGCGAGCTGCCCGCTCGGGACTTGGGCAGAAGATCATGACCGCTCGGACGGCATCGAACACTGTTCCTCCTCCGATGTCGGGACGACGGCGCCAGCGAGGCACCCCCAAAGAAGCCGCTGTCGGCCCCCGAGAGGCGCTGACAGCGGTCAGGCGCCGCAGCTCTGGGCGGTCTGCGGACTGAGACGCGACGGGTCGACCGAGCACGCCGCCGAGGACCGCAGGCTCGTTCTGTCGATGCCGAAATTCTAGGCGTTTCATGCAGATGGCTGTGGCCATCAACCGGGACTGCCCCACGATCGAGCGATCGCGGGAGATGACGTCGCGCACATGCGTGTGAAGTAAAACCCCAGTTCAGAGCACTCAAGCCGTCCATTGACGCTCGGTAAAGAGCGCGAAGGTCATCACCGTGCGCACGGCGTTGAGCATGGAAGCCTCCGGGACGTCAGCAGCAGAGCTTCTGGGGCGCGGGCAGGATTCAGGATACGAGTGGGAGCCACCCGTGAGCGTCAGCCCGCGCTGCGCAGTGGACTTGCGGGCAGTGGTCTTCTTACCAGCCTTGGGAGCACTGCCGGTGCTCTTCGCGGCGTCGCTGGTCTTGGGGTGCTGTTCTTGGGCGTCGGCGAGGGCGCGCTCGAGGAAGGCCACCATGCCCATCGCCTCGCCACCGGGAACTTCCGTAACCCTAGGGCAAGTTGAAGATCACCTGTCGCAGAATCCCCGGTCGCCACACGGACCCGGCCCGGTTCGCTACGCAGTGACCCGCTGCGGCCGGTGAAAGGTCTGATCGTCACAGTGGTCGGGGCCCGCTGCTGCCCGGTTGGCGTTCAGGGCTGTTCCTCCCCGAGTCCTCACGGACGAACGCGGATGATCGTCTTCCCCTGGCGTCGCTCGGTCGGGTTGAGGGCGGTGACGGCGTCGTCGAGGGTCGCGATGTTGCCGATGTTCGTGCGCAGTCGTCCGTCCCGCACCCGCTGGACGATCTCACCCAGTTGGGTGCGATCGGACTCGACGACGAAGTCGATCGCCAGGCCGTGGGCGGGCCGCGTCTCAGGCGGCCCAACGGCGGTTACCAGTGTTCCTCCGGCCCGGATCAGGCCTGCGGATCGCTTCTGGATGTCTCGGCCGATGACGTCGAAGACCAGGTCGACTTCGCCGACGTCTTCCAGGGTGTCGTTGTCGAGGTCGACGAATTCCATTGCGCCGAAGTCGAGTGCCTTGTGACGGTCGGCGGCGCGTCCGGTGCCGATGACGTAGGCGCCGGCCTCTCGTGCGAGCTGCGTCACCATCGTCCCGACTGCGCCGGCCGCGCCGTGCGCGAGGACGCTCTGCCCCGCCTGGAGGCGGCCGTGCTGGAACAGTCCCTGCCACGCGGTGAGGCCTGAGATCGGCAGGCTCGCGCCTGCGGTGAAGTCGACGTCGCCCGGCAACGGCGCGAGGTTGCGTGCCTCGACGGCCGCGTACTCGGCGAGGGTGCCGTCGCGATACCAGTCGGTGAGGCCGAACACGCGCTGTCCCACCGAGAGACCCGTCGTGCCGTAGCCGAGGGCGGTGACCACTCCGGCCAGCTCATGTCCGGGGATCGACGGTGTTCGGTCGCGGTCGAGGCGATCGGTCCAGGTCGAGGGCCACGCCATCTCGGTCGGGACGAATCCCGACGCATGAATCTGAACGACGACATCGTTGATCGCCGGTTCCGGCTCGGGCCGCTCCGTCAGCGTCATCCCGGCCGTTCCTGCGGCCTGGTCCGTCACCACGATCGCCTTCATCGGAATTGCCTCCTCGGCCATGTGTCTCTTTGGTGGTTGCGGGGATGGCCACGTGTCGTTCACGGATGAACGTGGATGATCGTCTGCCCGCTGATCCGCTCGGTAGGGGATCGCCTTCGGCATCGCCACCTCCAGGTCCGCTGCACCCCTCTACTCCAGGCCCGCGGCTGGACGGAGCGCGACGTCGACGGCCTGGACGGCTGGGTGGCCCTGGTCGAGGGCCGGGTCGTCCTCGGCGCCCGCCTGGGCCTCGCCGTGCCGGAGCCCGTCGTGCACGCCGAGGCGTGGGCGGGCCGGCGCGACGCTGCGCCCGCGGCCTGGATGTCGACCTGAACGACGTCGCCTGGATGGACGTCGAGCCGTAGAACCACCCTCCAGCCGCCCCGTGTCGGCGAAACTGTGACCGAGCGCTTCAGCTGGCCGATGAGCAGCCGATTTGGCCAGCTGAACGTCGACGTTGTCCCTGGTCAGTGGGGGTATGAAGCTCCAGGGTTCGAGGCATTCAGGGTGGATTGGACATTCCTGCTGGTCAGGGGCCTGCTCAACTGGCCGGCTCGACTGCTCAGTCACAGAAACTGTGGTCGGGTGCTTCAGTCGGCCGGTGAGCGGATGAGTTGGCCACCGGGGGGCGGCTTTCCCGGGGCTTGGTCCGTGTGTGGCGGCTCTACTTGCAGAAGGTCTTGGCTGCGAGCGCGGCTCCCGCGTCGAAGCCCTTCTGGTAGTTCGGGTCGACAGCGGTGAGACCTTGCGGAGGCTTGCTCTTGCAGTCCTGTCTGATCGCTTTGAAGCCGTCCCTGAAGCCCCGCTTGTACTGGTCGTTGGCGTTCTTCTGTCCGCCGGTCGTGCCGGTTGCGGGGGCCGTGCCACAGTCCACCTTGCCCTCAGGGCTTTGGACGGTCCAGTGACTGTCGGTCCCGACAGGGATGGTGAAGGTGCCGCCCTTCGCCACACTGGCCGATCCAGCCTGTATCCCAGCATCCGAGAAGGCCGCGACCACCGAGCCCTCGGTGAAGCCCGTGCCGCCGACCTGGTGCATGCCGGGCCGGTCCGGGTCGTTGGCCACAGAGCACGCTGCAACCGCGGGGGCGGCGGGTGCGCTCATTGCCAGCCCGTGTGCGGCGACGGCCGGGCCGAGGGCGAGTGAGGAGATCATCAGGGGGGCGATTGCCAGGAGGCGACGCCGCCGTTTCATTGTCTCGTCCTTCCGTTGAGGCGGGAGAGCCGATCCGGCCGGTCATCACGGCTTGGAAGGGACGGCACCCGTCGGTCAGCGGGCACCAGGGCCGGTACCGACGTGCGGGAGATCCTCAATACCATCTTTTACCAGGCCCGCACCGGCTGCCAGGAGCAGAGTGCTGCGACGCCGGCTGAGGTTTTGGTGGACCGTCCCCCTTCCACCACGACGGGGACGGCTGGCGGGTCTACGACGACGCCGTCCCGGTCGTCGCGACCACGCTGGAGCTGCTGGCCGAGCACGGCCCGCTCGGGTCGGTGTGGTGGCGCTTCGGCCGCGCCGGACGGCATTCCCTGATCGAGGCGCTGGACAACCCGGACAACCGGGCCGCGTACGACCTGCGCCAGCAGGCTCGCGAGCAGAAGGCCGACCAGGCCCACCGCGAGCTGATGCGGACCCTGGCCTGCGCCGACTGCGGCGGCCAGGTCCCCGAGCAGGAGAGCACCTGGGAGTACGGGCTCCACGGACAGTGGACCCGCCGCCCCGGCGGCCGCTGCTACCCGTGCCACCAGGAGCACGAGGAGCGCCAGGAGAAGGCCGCTGCCAAGGCGCGAAAGCGCCTGGAGCAGGCCCGGGAGACCAACGCCGCGCTGCGTCCGTGCTGGACGTGCCGGGGTTCTATCGGGGGGAAGGCGGGCTCACCGCTGGAACTCGATGAGAATGCGGGCCCGGGCCGGCTGGAGTGCCCGCAGTGCGCGGGTGACCGGGAGGTGGAGGAGCTGGGCCTGCTGGTGCTGCCCGCTCCGACCAAGCGGGAGCTGGTGGCAGAGCTGGCGTTTCCTTTCTGGGTGGTGATGGCGAGCTGCCGCATCCTCGCCTCTTCAACGGGGCGGGCCGCGGGCTGTGAGGGAGCCTGACGCCATCGTTTGCGTGCACTGCGGTGCCGGGTCTGTTTCAACGGGCGCCCGGCGTCGAGGGCGCATACGGTGGGCGTGGCGGGCCGGCGGGCTCGCCGAGAGCGTTGCCTCCGGAGTGGTCCCGCCGTGAAGGCGGGCCGGGCAGGCACGACGCTCGCGCGCCGGGGCCGAAGATTCGCCTGGCGAGTTCCGGCAAGGAGCTGTGAGAACCATGCGCGCCAGCCCGGGCCCGGAGAACGAGAACCGCGCCTACAGGCCATGTCGCGGCGAAGCGGCACTTCGGGGACGGACAGCGGGCGCATGGCGGTGACACGATCATGGGAAAACGTTCATGTGCACGATCGATCTCGCCTACGTCGGGCGGGGCCCGCACGAGGAACTGGTCACCTACATCGCTGACCAGCAGGACTTCTACGCCGACGAGGGCGTCCACGTCGCAGTGCGCGACGGCTGCACCTGGGAGGCGGAGCGGCTGCGCCGCGGCGCAGTCATCGGACTCGGCCGGACACTGCTGTCCCGATTGAACGATGGCATCCCCTGGGTCGCGCTGAATGTCAACACCGCTCGCCCGCTGTTCTGGTTCCTCGCCCGTTCCGGCCTGGCCTCCCTGGCCGACCTGGCCGGCCAACGGCTGGCGGTAACCCCTCCCCACACCGGCCCCGGGGTTTTCACCCGGATCATTCTGCGTCAGGCCGGTCTCGACCCGGACCGCGACGTGCAGAGCATCGTCCGCTGGCCCGGCGACTACGGCATGGACCTGCGCCGGCTGCGCAACGGGAGTATCGACGCCGCCGTGGTCGGTGACACCATGGCACCGGAGGCGATCGCCGCCGAGCTCGGCTGGCAGGTGCTGGCCTTTGTCGGCGACCACTTCCAGATTCCCACCGTAGGCGTGGCTGTCGACCCCACCTACACCGACCCGGAGGACCCCGCGGTCCAGGCGGTCGTACGAGCCCACCGGCGCGCCCTGCAGGTGATCCACAACGACCCCGACACCACGGTGCGGCACCTGCAGACCTTCCTCGGCCGACACACCGCAGACGAAGTCCGAGCGCACTACGAGAAGTTCATCGCACCGTATTTCACCACCGACGGCCAAACCGACCTCGCCGCCGCAGACACCGCGATCACCACGGTCGCCGCCGAACTCGGCGTCCCCGCCACTTTCACCGCAGCCGAGTTCTACCGCATCGCAACGACCACACCCTAGAGGAAAGGACCATGAAGGAGTTCCTGGTCGAGCTGACCATCAGCGTGCCCGAGGGGACCGACCAAGTAGAAGTCGACCGGCGCCGCGCCGCCGAAGCTGTGCGGGCCAAGGAACTCGCCGCCGAGGGTCACCTGCTCCGGCTGTGGCGCCCGGCCGGGGAGCCTCGCGTGATCGGCGTGTGGTGCGCCGACGACAAGGCGGAGTTGCGTCAGAAGGTCCTCGGGAGCCTGCCCATGTGGCCTTGGGCGACCGCGGTGATCACTGCCCTACAGTCGCACCCCAACGATCCGGGCCGCACCGGCTGAGTCTTCCGGCGCGGCGCCTCACCGTCACTGCTTGCTGCGCCGATCAGGACCGCCGTACTGAGGCGGGAGTCCATGCCCTGAGAAGCCATCCGCTTGCCGACCAACGGGCCTGTCTGGTCGAACGGGGCCCTGATCGGGTCGTACCTGTGCGGTCGGTGTATGAAGGCAGACATCGCCCGCGTGGGTCGCTGGTGGAAGGCTGCGGCATGGGGGCGGCCACCTCGCGGCTCCCGGCGGCCCGGGGCATGCGCGTGGCGGTGAACTACCACGCCGTCGCACAGCCGGAGGATGCGGCCGATGTCATAGCTCTCTTCGCTAGAGGTAGTCGGAAGCAGGGGTTTCGCGATCGACGGCGGCCCCGGACGGAGGGAAACCCATGTCTGAGAAGAACCACGCCACGGTGGCGGTCACCGGGGTGACCGGGGCGCTGGGCAGCCGGATCGCGGCCCGGCTCGCCGACCATGGCGTCCCCCAGCTCCTCGTCGGACGCAGCCCCGACCGCATGCCCGAACTGCCAGGCGCCCAGCGGCGCGGTCCGGCCGCCTACGCCGATGCCTCCGCCATGCGCAAGGCGCTCGAGGGCGCGTCGACCCTCATCCTGGTCTCCGGACACCGCACGGGGCGCCGGCTGGAGGAACACGCCACCGCGGTCGAGGCCGCGATCGCGGTCGGCGTGAATCGGGTCCTGTACGTGTCCCTCGTCGGCGCAGCGCCCGCCGCTACCTACACCAACGCCCGCGACCAGTGGCTGACCGAACAGTTCCTGGCGGGGGCCGGGATCCGCCACACGGTGCTCCGGGCGGGCTTCTACACCTCGACGCCGGCCGCCCTCGCCAACGAGGAGTTCGTCGTGAGCGGCCCTGCGAGCACCGGTAGGGCCGCCTTCGTCACCCACGAGGACATCGCCGACGTGATCACGGTCGTCGCCCTCGACGAGGGTCCCCGCTCCGAGCACGACGGCGCGACCCTTGAGATCACCGGGCCCGAGGCCCTGACTCTCGACGAAGCGGTCACCAGGATCGCCGCGGCCACCGGCCGGCCCTACCGCTTCGAACCCGAGACCCTCGAGGAAGCCTTCGCGCGGCGATGGGGACTGGGCATGAGCGGGGAACAGATCGAGACCTGGATCTCGTGGTACCAGGCGATCGAGAGGGGCGAGATTTCCGTGGTCACCGACGTCGTCCCCCGGCTCACCGGCTCACCGGCAACCCCGATCTCAGACGCAGCCTGGTGGCCCGCGCCGAAGACGGCGCGTGGTACCCGCTGATGCGTCTCGGCTCCGTCTGGTCGGCCGGGGCGGTGCGATGGAGGGTGTGGCTGGATGTCCAGTGGCGTCCACAGGACCGGGCCCCGAGCCGGTCACCGGGTGGGGTCGCCGCCGAGACCCGGGCCGAGCGCTACGACCCCGACCACGACACCGCCCTCCAACACGCACTGCGCCGTGAGCGCCACCGCCAGGCCGTCGCCGACCGCGCCGCCGAGGCCGCCCACCAGGCCCACCAGACCACCGACGCCGCCCACCGCCGTCTCGCCGGCACCGCCACCCAGCCCCTCTACACCGCCCTCGACCGCGCCGGCCTCCACGCGCTCACCGACCACGACCACCAGGCCGTCCGCGACCTCACCCAAGGCCTCGACCCCGCCACGCTGCGCCAGGTCATGAGCTAGCTGGAGCGCACCCGCACCGCCGCCCTCGCACCACGCGGCACCGAGCAGGCCGCTCCGCCTGCCTGTCCCAGGGAGCGCAGCAGCCAGTTCTGACCGACGCGCGGGCCCCCGGGGCCCGCTGCCCCTTCCACTGCGCGCGGCCCAGCCGGTGACCTCAGGCTGGGCCGTGCTGCTCCGTCGTCAGCGCAGCTGTCCACAGCCAACCCCGGCCAGGGTGGCGCCATGACGACGACCACGAAGAAGACCACAGCGCCCTGCCAGGCCCACCCCGCCAGTAGCCGGGGCAACTGCCCGGTGGCAGAGCTGCGCACCGTCCAGACACGGCTCCTGGCACTGCTGGAGCAGCACGCCGACGGCCCGCTGAGCATGGACTACCGGTTCAGCCCGGACAAGACCACCCAGCTGGCGATCCGCCTGCTCGTGGCCCTCCTGAACGTGCCTCCCAGAGCCGTACGCCGCCACGCCCGCGGCTCCCGCCGGCCCGCCGACCGCAAGCTGCGCCAGGCGGTGAACCACCAGACGGAGGAGGAGTTCTGTCCCGCGCGCCTGGCCGAGCGGGCAGCAAAGCAGGCCCGTGCGGAAGCACCGCATGGGACAGCGTGCGCGCCCACGCCGAGCAGGCCTTCGCCGCTCTGCAGGAGGCGATCCAGGCCGCCCGGCCCGACCAGGCAGAGGACGGGAACACAGCGACCACCGTCTGAAGGAAGACGGCCTCCGGCGCGCTCGGCGCCAGCAACGGCTGGAGGCCGCCACCACGGGGTGACGGCCTCCAACGCCTTCTCGGGGCCGCAGCAGCGTAGCGCCGCCCAAGGACACCGCCCCCGGCAGGGGGGCGGCCCGCTGCGCCCACTCCACGCCGTGCTCGGCCAGCTGCGCCAGCTGCCCCGTCGTCAGCTTCGCCCGGCGGGCCTTCGTGTTGTTCAAGAACGCACCCAGCCCCACGAAGACGACCTCGACGCTATCCTCCCCGCCGGTGCCGGCCACGACGACCTCCAGCGCCTCGCGATGCGGGCGCGGAACACGGGCATGGCCCTCCCGCTCGACGAACGCCGCGAGGGCCGCCAAGCCCTGCTGGAACCGGTCGGCGCGCGACACCTTGGGCTTGGCCGCGGCCGCAGCCCGTGCGGCGGCGAGCTCCTGGTCCTCCTCGATGCCGAGCGCGGCGAGCAGGTCCTGCTGGTCCTCCTCCAAACCAGGCCAGCCGGCGCGCTGCGCCTGCACCCACCGTCCGAGTTGCTCGCCCTCGAACACGACGTCGGTGGGCAGCTGCGCCCAGTCGACCCGGCCGTCGGCCTCCAACCACCACTGCCGCGCGGTCGCGTACACGCGCTGCCAGGTGATCGGCCAGGCCGGGCACCACCACGGGTCGATCTCCTCCAACGCGGCCCGCCGCTCCGGCACGAGCGCTCCTGTCGCTGCTCGGTTTTTCTGAGTAGTGAGAGGACGTCCTGCTTGAATGCGCGGTAGTTCATGGATTGTGCCAGGTTATGGTGGTTTCGTCCGTTGCTCGCTTGGCAAGGTTCGAGATCATCGCGAGGCGGATCATGCTCTCGGAGTGCTTGGGCTTGGTCTCATAGTCGCGCGCCAACCGACGGTGCATCATGATCCAGCCGAAACTGCGCTCGACCACCCACCTTCGCGGAACAACCGAGAAGCCCTTGACCTGGGCGTTTCGCGGGACGACGTCCACGTCGATGCCGAGCTTCGCTCCGTGTTCGATGGCCTGGGTCTTGTAGTCGGTGTCGACCCAGGCTTTGGTGATCGTGGGGTGGGTGGCGGCGAGCCGGGTGAGGAGCTGCTTGCCAGCGTCGTTGTCGGAGACGCTGGCGGCGGTGACCATGACGAGCAGGAGCAGGCCGAGCGTGTCGACGACGATGCTGCGCTTGCGGCCGACGATCTTCTTGCCGGCGTCGATGCCCTGGGTCTCGGCCGGCACGCTGGGAGCGGTCTTGACGCTCTGAGCGTCGATCACGCAGGCGGTCGGCTCGGGTGCCCGACCTTCCTTCTCGCGCACCAGGCGGTGCAGGCGGACGCCGAGCTTCTCGATCGTCCCGTCTGCGGTCCAGGCACTGAAGTGGGAGAACACCGTGGTGTGCGGCGGGAAGTCGTGCGGCAGGTAACGCCATGGGATGCCGGTGCGGCTGACGAAGAGGATCGCGTTCATCACCTCCCGCAGGTCGGTGACTTTTCCACCAAGATTGAGCGAGGTCTTCTGCCGCTCGGCGCGCCACGCGGTCAAGGTGGGCTCCATCAGCGCCCAGCGCGCGTCGGACAGGTCGCTCGGATAGGCCTTGCGCGGCAGTGGCGTCGTCATAACACCACTGGTACGGGCAGGAGTTGAGTGTGGTCTATCGCTCGATCGAGTGACGATGCGTTGCGATCCCGGCATTTTCGAACCGGACAGGAGCTCTCGACTTTCGCAGTTTTCGCAGGGTCGCTCGGATGGGTGGGACCGGTGGCGTTCGGCTCCTGGGCCCTTGGTGTCGGCCGTAGGGTGCGGCTGTGGATGAGTTGCTTGTTGCGCGGGTGCGGCTGCTGGATCAGCAGGGTCGGTCGGTGAAGGCGATCGCCAGGACGCTGGGGGTGGGTACCGGGGACGTTGTCGGGGTGCTGAACGGCGCGGTCGCGGCCTCGGGGCCGGGTGGTGGCGAGCCGCGTTGCTGGGTGAGCGCCGGCTGGAGCCGCAGTGTGGATCTTGAGGGTGCGCCGCAGTGGGCGGGCCTTGATCCTGGGGCTGCCGATGCGGAGGAGGTGCGCGGCCTGGTCGCGGTGCTCGTCGCTGCGGACAACACGCGCTCCACGAAGGCGCAGGTCGCGGGGTTCCTGCTGGACGTGTGGTGTCTGGGGGTGAAGAACGCGCTCGCCCCGGAGCCGATGAGCGAGAGTCGGCTGGCCGGGCACCGGGGGCTCTACTTCAGCGCCTACGAGGGGCATGTGCAGGTTCCGGCCGACCTCGCCCGCGCTCTGGTGTTCGGGGCCGCCGCCTACGCGCGCGGCTTCGGGTTCGAACCCGAGGGGGAGCTCGCTGAGGAGTTCACGCAGGCCGCCGTGCTGCTTGGTGAACCTGCGAGCCCCAGCCCGATCGGCTTCGGTCGGGACGGCAAGCCCTTCTTCGTCAACGGCCCCTACGACGATCCCGAGGCGGTGTTGCGGACGCTGCGGCGCGCGGTCGGCGACGACGGTTTCCACTTCGAGGTCGCCTTCCCCGAGCAGCCGTCGCGGCGGCGGCGCTTGTTCGGGCCGCGCCGGTAGCGGTTGGGGCGCGGGAGCCGAACGGCGGTTCCCACCCGGGCGGGTGACGGGCCGGGTGTTCGTGCCCGCGGCGGGCCGGTGCGTCGGCAGCATCGGCGTTGTGGCGACCGCGCCCAGGGGAGGGGAAGCCGATGCCCGCGAGTCCGATGGTGCCGGCGTCGCTGCTGGCGGTGCTGGGGAAGCTGCGCGTGTTCACCGCGCCGGGGTTCACGATGTTCACCGCGATGGTGACCGGGCTGGTCGCGCAGATCGGGGCCGGCACGGTGACCGGGATGCTGACCGGGGCGGGCCTGTCCCGCGCCTGGCCGCACGACCGGGCCCATGCCTTCTTCTCCCGGACGCGCTGGAACGTCGAGATCCTGGGGATCGTGCTGGCTCATCTGATCGTCAGAACGCTGCTGCCGCAGGGCGCGGCGATCACGGTCGCGGTCGACGACACCTTGTTCAAGCGGAGCGGGAAGAAGGTGTTCGGTGCCGCGTGGCAGCACGACGGCGCCGCCAGGGGCCCGAAGCCGGTCGGGCGCGGAACCTGCTTCGTGGTGGTCGGGATCGTCGTGGAACTGCCGTTCCTCACCCGGCCGGTGTGCCTGCCGGTGATGGCCCGGCTGTGGCGGCCGAAGACCGGACCGACCAAGGTCGACCTCGCCGCGTCGATGATCCGGCTGCTGGCCGTGTGCCTGAACCGGCCCCTGCACGTGGTGGCGGACGCCGCCTACCACGGCAGGGCCCTGCGCCACCTGCCCGAGGCGATCACCCTCACCACCCGGCTGCCGGCCGGCGCCGTGCTGTTCGACCTCGCGCCGCCGCCGACCAGGAAGCGCGGCCGCCCCCGCCTTAAGGGCACCAGGCCGGGCACGCCCGCCGAACTCGCGGAGACCGCCACGTTCACGACCACGCGCGTCGCCCGGTACGGCCGCACCGACCAGGTTCGGATCGCCGAGGTCCCCTGTCTGTGGTAAGGCTCCTTGCACACCCAGACCGTCCGCGTCATCCTGATCCGCGACGAGGACACCACCACCGACTACGACCTGGCCCTGGTCACCACCGACCTCGCCACCCCGGTCGCGGCGCTGGTCACCCGATACGCCTGGCGGTGGTCCATCGAGACCACCTTCGCCGAGGCCCGCACCCTGCTCGGCGTCGGACAGGCCCGCAACCGCTCCGAGAACGCGGTCCGCCGCACCGTCCCGTTCGGCCTGTACTGCTACTCGATCACCATCGTCTGGTACGCGTTGCACGGCCACCATCCCAACGACGCCGCCGACCACCGCGCACGGGCCCCCTGGTACACCACCAAGACCGACCCGTCCTTCGCCGACATGCTCGCCAAGCTCCGCCGCGTGATCACCGCCGCCCGATTTCTCCCCGTCACCCCAGGCCAGCCGACAGACGCCGAAATCCAGGCCGTCCACCAAGCCTGGGCCCAAGCAGGCCTCCAACACACGGCTTGATCACACCGACCCCGCGAGAACAGCGAAAGTCGAGGGAGCTATCGCCATCAAACTGGATGAATCATCGTTGCCGGCGCCAGTACATGGCACACAGGAATGGGGCATCTCGCTGCTATCGGGGCATCTCCGGCAGGCAACAAAAGCCCCAAAACGCTGCATCAACGACAAGAACGTCCTCTCAGAGGGCGTTAAGTCCGTTTCTGGATGATCTGGTGTCGCCCGTTCGTGTGTACGGAGTCGTTCAGGCTGACTCGCGTGTCGTGTGCATGATGCTGTTGGGGCATGGAACGGATGCCGTACTCAACGGACTTGTCCGACGGGCAGTGGGCCTTGATCGAGCCGCTGGTCACCGCCTGGAAGCAGGAGCGGGTGTCGCGCTCGGCGACCGGGGACCCGGGCTCCTGCGACCTGCGCGAGGTCGTGAACGCGCTGCTGTACCAGAACCGGACGGGCTGCCAGTGGCGGCTCCTGCCGCACGACTTTCCGGCCTGGTCGGCGGTGTTCTACTACTTCAGCCTGTGGCGCCAGGACGGCCTTGACCAGCGAATCCAGGAGATCCTGCGCTGCCAGGTGCGGGAGCGGGCCAGACGATTAGAGGACCCGTCCCTGGTGATCATCGACACCCAGTCCGTGCGCGTGGCGGCCGGGGTGCCGAAGGAGACCACGGGACTGGACGCGAACAAGAAGACGCCCGGCAGGAAGCGGGGACTCGCCGTCGACGTGCTGGGCCTGATCATCGGTGTGGTGATCCTCGCCGCGAGCGCGCACGACAACGAGGCCGGCATCGCCCTGCTGGACCAGGCAGCCGAACGATGCGGGATGCGCCTGGAAAAGGTCCTGGTCGACCAGGGCTTCAAGGACGCCGTAATCATCCACGGGGCGGTGAAGGACATCACCGTAGAGGTGGTCCGCCGCAACCCCGACACCCAGAGCAAGGGCTTCGTTCCGCAACCGAAGCGGTGGGTGGTCGAGCAGGTCAACGGCACCCTCATGCTCCACCGGCGCCTCGCCCGTGACTATGACCACCGGCTGGACAACGCCGCCTCCCGCGTCTACTGGGCCTCCACCGCCGGCATGCTCCGCCGCCTCACCACCCCCAGCCCCGCCTGGCGCGACGAGGTGGGGCTGGCCGCGTGAACGTCACCGAACTCCTGCGGCTGTTGCAAGCCGAACACGACGAGACCACCGCACGCGCCGACGGCCTGCGAGAACAGATCGAGCAACTCACCCGTGCCCTGGCCGAAGTCGAGGCCCGCCTCGCCGAGATCGTCACCACCCGCAAGGTCATCGACAGCCTCGCCCTGCCCGACCACGCACAGGCCTCCGAGGAGCCCGCCACCGTCTACCAGCGCATCGTGACCGCCTTCAACGAGCACCCCGGGCGGGTCTTCCAGGTTCGCGACCTCCACGAACTCCTCGGACTGCCCACCGACGAGCCCTCGATCAACGTCACCCGCTCCCGCCTGGGACGACTCGTTCGTCAGGGACTCCTCGACCAACCCGGACGAGGCCGCTACCAGAAACGGACTTAACGTCCTCTCAGGTCGTGTCCTTCCTACAGATCGCGCTGATCACCGCCCTGTGGCGTTGCCCGGCCTGCCACCGAAACCCGAACGACCTCACCGGCCTTGGTCAAGGACCATGACCGAGCCCTGGTGGATCGCCGAGCCATGGTGAAGGTGGGTTGGTGCTCTGGACGGGTGCCAGCCGGTCCGCGATCCCGTGTTGGCTCACAGCTGTCAGTTGGCTGGCAGGACTTCCAGGCCGAGCGCTTTGAGTTGCTCGACGACCGCGTCGTGGGGGTCGGCGTCGGTGATCAGGCCGCTGGTCTTCTCCCAGGGCAGCACGCGGAACCGCGAGGCCGTGCCGATCTTCTCGGAGGAGGCGAGGATGTAGGTGTCCGCGGCCCGCGCGGACAGGGCGCGCTTCATCGCCGCCTCCTCGGCGTCGCCGGTGGTCAGCCCCGCCTCCGGGTGCACGCCGGTGACGCCGAGCAGGCAGAGGTCGGCGGAGACGTTCTGCGCGGCCTCGACCGCGGCCGCGCCGCACGCGACCGCCGAGTGCTTGAAGATCCGGCCGCCGAGCAGGAAGAGTTCCGCCTGCGGATGGTCGAGCAGGGCCGCGGCGATCGTCGGGCTGTGGGTGATCACGGTGCAGGCCAGGTCCCGCGGGAGCGCGTGGGCGACGGCGAGGGCGGTGGTGCCGCCGTCGAGGATCAGCGTGCCGCCCGGCCGCACCAGGGCGGCGGCCGCCGAGGCGACCTTCCGCTTGCCGTCCTGGGCCACGCTCTGCCGGGCGGCGTAGTCCACCACCGCCGGTGAGACGGGAAGCGCGCCGCCGTAGACCCGCTGGCACAGTCCCTCGGCGGCGAGATCGCGCAGGTCGCGCCGCACGCTGTCCTCGGAGATCTCCAGGTCCGCGGCGACGTCCTTGGCGACGACCTTGCCATCGCGGGCCAGCAGACCGAGCAGGTGGTCGCGCCGTTCAGCAGCCAGCATCCGCAATCTCTCCTGTTCTTGCACGTTTCTGCATGTATGGTAGCGCCCATGACCGACAAGCCCGTAGCCGACGAGCCCATGCTCATCCTGATCGCCGGCCCCTACCGCTCCGGTACCGACGGCGACCCGCAGGCCATTGCCGCCAACCTCGCCCGCCTCGAAGCCGCCGCGTGGCCCGTCTTCGCCACCGGGCACCTCCCCGTGATCGGAGAGTGGATCGCGCTGCCCGTCCTGCGCTCTGCCGGCGCGGGCCCCACCGACGCCCTCGCCGAGCAGGTGCTCTACCCGACCGCCGACCGCCTGCTCGCGCACTGCGACGCCGTGCTGCGCCTGCCCGGCGCCTCCACCGGAGCCGACCAGGACGTCGCCATCGCCCGCCGCCGCGGCCTGCCCGTCTACCACGACGTGGCCGAGATCCCCCGCCGCACCCAGCGGGAGAGCGTGTGACGAGCCGCCCCGGGATCGACACCCCCGACCACCGCGGCCGCACCGGCCTCGACCAGGCCGGGCGCGGCCTGGACCGCAACCCTGACGTCCGGGTCCGCGACGTCGAACTCACCTCCCAGGGCTGGCACGTCCTGCGCCGCACCACCTTCGACTACCGCCGCCGCGACGGCCGCTGGGAAGCCCAGCAGCGCGAGACCTACGACCGCGGCAACGGCGCCGCCGTCCTGCCCTACGACACCGGACGCGGTCGTGTCCTGCTCACCCGCCAGTTCCGCTACCCGGCCTACGTCAACGACCACCCCGACGGCATGCTCATCGAAGCCGCCGCAGGGCTGCTCGACACGGACGGCCCGGCTACTGCCATCCGCCGCGAAAGCGCCGAGGAGCTCGGCGTCACCCTCGGCCCGCTCATCCACATCCTCGACGCCTACATGAGCCCCGGCTCCGTCACCGAACGCCTCCACTTCTTCGCCGCCCCCTACACCCCGGCCGACCGGACCGGGACCGGCGGCGGACTGGAGGAGGACGGCGAGGACATCGAGGTCCTCGAACTGCCCTTCGCCGAGGCCCTTGCCATGACCCGCGACGGCCGCATCATCGACGGCAAGACCATCCTGCTCCTGCAATGGGCGGCCCTGGACGGACCCTTCGCCCCCGCAGCGGGCGGCCGCTGACAACGCCTCCCCACCCGCGGCGTTGCCCTGGCCGATCTGCGGTGCCGCGTTGACCGACCGAGTGCCGGGGCAGGGGCCCGTCATGCCGCCGCACTGGCCTCCTCGCGCTCGACCAGGACGCCGTTCTCGAACCTGGCACCGGAGCGGACCAGAGCGACGAGGGAGGCTCCGGTGATCGCACGCCAGCGTTCCTGGGCGGACTCGACCAGCTTGAACACCATCGCCAGGGCCGCGGTCGGGCTGCCGGCCCCGCGGGTGACCTTGGTCCGCAGCTTGACCAGAAACGAGTTGTTCCACGAGTGGGCCAGAGCCCTGTCGTTCCCGGCCTACTTCGGTCACACCTGGGACGCCTTCGAGGAATGCCTCACCGACACCCGCTACCCGCCCCGGCAGCCGGACCCGTCCGGGCTGCTGATCCTGGTGAGCGGGGCCGAGGCCGTCCTCGTCGACGAGCCGGTCCGCGAGCTGACGACCCTGCTCCAGATCCTCGACACGCCGCCACCGGTGAGGGCCCGTGCCTGCGGGTGCTGTTCCTCGGCGACGGCCCCGACACCGTGGAACGACGGCTGTGCACGGCGACCCGGGCCATGTGAGCGGTCCGCGCCGGCTCGAACGGCGGCGGTACGGCGAGGGGTCCCACCGACCGGTGGGACCCCTGCGCGTGGGTGGGTCAGCCCGCTGCCCCCGCCGTCGGCCGGACGGCGACCGCGTCGATCTCGAAGAGCATCCCCGGCAGGGCGAGCGAGGCGACCCCGCTGAGCGTCTGCGCGGGCAGCCGGTCGCCCCAGGCCCCGGCCAGGGCCTTGCCGAGGACGGCCAGCTTCTCCGGGTCGTGGTCGACGATGTACGAGCCGAGCCGGACCACGTGCTCGAAGCCGAGGCCGACCCCGGCGAGCGCGGTGCGCAGGTTGGCGAGGGCGAGCTCCGCCTGGGCGGCGAAGTCGCCGGGCACGACCTGACCGCTGGCGTCGGAGGCGTACTGGCCGCCGATGAACACCGGTTCGCCGGGCGCGGAGGCGGCGTGGCTGTAGCCGAACGGCGTCGGGTCGTGCAGGCCGGGCGGGTTGGTGATGGTGCGGGTGTCGGTCACGGGGTTCCTTCCCTGGTGTCGGGCCGAGCTCGGTGCCGGGCGGTCTACAGCTCGGACCGGGCGGCTTCCTCCCGGGCGTCGCGCCAACTCGGCGACTCCAGGAAGTGGTTGTCGAAGAGGTCCTGCTTGGCGAGCAGTTCCTCGACCGTCGCCTCGCCCGCGCGGATCCGCTCCAGCAGGCGGAAGTAGTCGAAGCGCTCCACCCCGGGGGTGATCACGATCAGCAGGTCCGCCCCGGAGTCCGGCGCCGCCGCGAAGGCATGCGGCAGATGGGGCGGCACCACCACGAGGTCGCCGCTCCGGGCGGTGACCACCTCGTTCCCGACCAGCACCTGGGCCGAGCCGTCGACGACGAAGAACAGCTCCGAGGAGCCCCCGTGGTAGTGCGGAGTGGCGCCGTCCTTGCCGCGCCCCAGCGTGACGCGCAGGGTGCTCAGGGCGCCGCCGGTGGCGCTGGAGTCCGCCAGCAGCCGCCCCTTGCCGCCGAGCATTCCGACGGTCTCGGCTTCGTCGCCCCGCACCACCACGGCTTCCGGTCCGATCAACGTCATTGGCCTCTCCCCACAGTGAGCGCTCCGATAGTTCCCTGACTGATAGTACTACGTCTAACTATCTCCCATCGAATAATATGCCCCTATGGATCACGTGGACGTCATGCTCGACCAGTGGAGCCGGGAGCGCCCGGACCTCGACCTGGCGGCGGTCGGCACCGTCGGCCGCCTCGGCCGCTTTGCGCTGCTCGCGGGCCGGGTCGTCGAAGAGGTGTTCAAGCAACACGGCCTCCAGCGCGGCGAGTTCGACGTTCTCGCCACCCTGCGCCGCTCCGGCGCGCCGTACGAACTGATGCCCTCCGAACTCGCCGCGCTGCTGCTGATGTCGCGGGCCGGCATGACCAGCCGGATCGACCGGCTGGAATCGGCGGGCCTGGTGGAACGCCGCACCGACACAGCGGACCGGCGCAGCGTCCGCATCGCCCTCACCGCGGCCGGACGCGCCCTCGTGGACGCCGCCTTCACCGACCACGCGGCCAACGAGACCGCGCTGCTCTCCGCCCTCTCGGGCGAGGAACGGGCCACCCTGGACGGGCTCCTGCGCAAACTGCTCGCCGACGTCGAGGGCGCGCAGAGCCCGGCGCCCTGACGGCCCCGCCCGACGCCCCCGCCCGAGGTCCAGCCACCCGCAACCGCTCCGGAACGCCGTCGGCCGCCGTACGCGGGGAACGCCTACGGCGGCCGACACCCGGTGCAGCGTGCCGTCCGTGACGACTACCGCACCTTGACGTACTCCGCTTCCGCCGCGGCCCGGCGCGGCGCCTCCGCCGGTTCCGCCACGGCCGTGGCGGTGGCCGCGGCCGTCGGCCAGGCGGCGATCGGGTTGCCCAGCCAGCCCCCCGTCCGGGACCCTCTCACCGCGCATCACCAGCGAGGCGGGCCCGATCGTGGTGCCGGCGCCCAGCGTCGAGCCCGGCAGCACGATGCTGTGCGGGCTGGCGGTGGCGCCCGCCCGCAGCCGCACGGCGTCCAGCCGCATCACCCGGTCGTGGAACAGATGGGCCTGCAGCACCGTGCCCCAGTTGACGCTCGCGCCCGCCTCGACCGTGACCAGGTGGCTCTCCGGCAGCCAGTGCGTCTCGCACCAGATCCCGCGGCTGATCTCAGCCCCCAGGCTCCGCAGCCAGAATTTGAGGTACGGCGTGCCGGTCAGCGTCTGACCGCCCCACGGCATGGCGAGATCCTCCACGAAGGTGTCGTACAGCTCGTTGCGCCAGACGAAGCTGGACCAGAGCGGGTGCTCGGCGGCCTTGAAGCGCCCGACCAGCAGCCACTTCGCCACCGTGGTGACCAGACAGGCGGCGATCGCGGCGGTGATCAGCACCACGCCGCCGCCGGCCAGCGCGACGGCCAGACCGTAGCAGTCCCGCAGTTCCTGGAGCCGTAGTGCTCCAAAATCGCTTCACTGCGGCTGACCTCGGACGATGCGCCAGCCGCTGACTGGGCATGATCAGTCTCGTGCTCGTACGGATGACCTACCTGCTCGCTACCCGAGTCTTCGCATGGCTGGCCCTGCTCTGCAGGTCCACCGCGGCCAAGAACGCGGAGATACTCATCCTGCGGCACGAGGTCACGGTGCTGCGCCGACAGGTCGCCGTTCCAAGGCCCGGCTGGTCGGACCGGGCGTTGCTGGCCGCGCTCGCCCGACTTCTGCCCCAAGCACTGCGAGGCCGCCGGATCGTCTCACCGCGCACGCTCCTCGCCTGGCACCGGCGTCTGATCAAGAAGAAGTGGACCCAGCCGCCCGCTCCGGGCCGCCCGCACATCCCTGACGAGCTGCGCGATCTGATCGTCCGGCTCGGCACCGAGAACCCTCGGTGGGGATTCCGGCGCGTGCACGGGGAGCTACGGCGGCTCGGCCACAAGGTCAGTGCGGCCACCGTCCGCCGCGTTCTGCGCGCCGCCGGCCTCGGCCCCGCACCGCGTCGGCACACGGCGCGCCGGGAGTGGGCCGCCTTCCTCAAGACCCAGGCCAGCGGTCTACTCGCTACCGACTTCTTCCACCTCGACACCATCACGCTGCAGCGGCTGTATGTCCTGTTCGTCATGGAGGTCCGCACCCGCACCGTTCACATCCTCGGCGTCACCGCCCATCCGACCGCTGCCTGGGCCACTCAGCAAGTCCGCCATCTGCTGTGGCAGCTCGGCGAGCGCGCGGCCGACTTCAGCCACCTGATCCGGGACCGGGACGCGAAGTTCACCGCCGCCTTCGACGCCGTCTTGGCCAGCGAGAGCATCACCGTCGCCAAGACCCCTCCACGCAGCCCCAACTGCAACCCGCACGCGGAGCGGTTCATCCGCTCAGTACGCCAGGAGTGCACCGACCGCCTGCTGATCCTCGACCGCGGACACGCGGAGAAGATCTTCCACGACTACGCCCGTCACTTCAACGGTCATCGGCCCCACCAGGGACGAAACCAGCTCGCACCGCTCGATGACCCGAACGTCATCCCCATCCCGACAGCCCGGATCGAACACCGACAAGCCGTCACCGGCCTCATCAACGAGTACCACCGAGCAAGCTGACCATTCGGCGAAGCCCCAGATCACAACCGGTGAAGCCATTTCGAAGCACTACGGGCGTCGACGAGTTGTGGGTCGAAGCTCCAGCGCAGGCAGACCATGTACTTGGCGGCATCCATGGCTCAGATGCTTCGTTGCCGGTCAGTTCCTTGAGGTGGGCAGGTCGAGTGCGCGGCGTCGGATCTCGGCGGCTTTCTCGTTGTCGCTGCCCGTGACCGTGGCAACTCCGCCTGGTGTGGGCTGCCCGTCGGTCGTCACGGCAACGAATCGGGTATGCGGGTTGGCTTTGGCTGCCGTTTCCAGGGCCTGACCGAAAGTCGTTCCGATGGAGACGACGAGGTCGCAGTGCTGTGCTGAGAGTCCCGAGAGGTAGGGAAGGGCCTGGTCGGCGGTGGCTGCGGGGACGAAGAGTTGTTGCACGTTCAGCTGGCCTTGCTGGGAGGCGTCCTGAAGACCTGACCAGATCGCGTTGGTGTCCGTGCGCCTCGCCGCTTCCGTGGCATCGCCGGTGAGGCAGGCCGTTCGGCGCCCAGCGATGTTGGAGGGGCTTACGGCGGCTGGACGGGCGGACTCGCCGTCATTCCCGCTCGCGAGCAGCATCCCGACGCCGGTACCCGCGACGACCAGTGCCGCGGTCAGCCCGAGCACCCACCGGAAGCGGGGGGTGAGGTGGAACGTCATGTCGGGCTTCTCCTGGCGGGTGATGTGCGGCGGCGCGGTCAAGTCTCGCCCGGCGGTTTCCATTGTTCAGTAAAGAAGATGAAAAATTTCTTAAGATCATTTCGGCACATCATGTCCCTATTTTGCACAAAGCCGCCACGGTTTCGTCAATTCCTCGCTGTACGTGTCGCACTGATGACCGATAGGAAGGGTGCGGACCGATCGCCGTAGGGGGAGAGTCGGTCGTTTCGCCTGCCCTTTGAAGGACTTGCCGTGCGTCGCTTGCTTGCACTCATCACCTCTTTGGCGCTTCTGCTTGCCCTTGGCACGCAAGAAGCGAGCGCGTTCACGGCGACCAAAGCCCCGGTGCCGACGGCCACGCCGAAGACCCCGCAGCAGGTCAGCGGCGACCCGAGCCAGGGCAGTCACACGGTTCCGTCCGCCCAGACCAGGAAGGACGGCGGCGCTCCCGGGGAGTCCGCGCACCAGCCGGGCCCGGGTGAACTGCCTGAGACCAAGGCGGTGCCGGGAGACACCACCACGCACCCCTCCGGCGACGGGCAGCCCAGGACGCCGGTGAAGGGCGAGGCCGTCACCCCACCGCCGTCATTGGAACACCGCCCCGGCGATGCCAAGCCCGGTCCCCAGTCCGGCGATGCGGCGAAGCCGAAGACCGCCGCGCCGCAGAACGACACCAAGGACGACAAGGGCGCGAAGAACCGCAGCGCCAAGGCCGCGGCGCCCTCGGCCCAGGACCTCCAGGCCCGTAACGACGCGGCCACCGGTGCCGGCTCCCCGGGCCTTCCCGCCGAGGGGACCGAGGTCACCGGCGCCCGGACCGACAGCACCTCGGTCTACCAGAACCCGGACGGCACCAAGACCCTGCGCGTCTACCCCCGGCCCGTGCACTTCAAGAAGGCCGACGGCAGCTGGGACGACATCAACACCAACTTCTCGCAAGACCGGTCCGGCCGCTGGGCCGAGGCGGCCAACAGCCAGCAGACCAGCTTCGCGGTCAAGTCCGACGACCCCTCGCTGGTGAGCTGGTCCCTGGACGCGGGGCACACGGTGTCCTACGGCCTGGAGGGTGCGGTCCCGGTGCGCGGCGTCGTCCAGGGCGACACCCTGACGTATCCGCTCGCGCGCCCCGCGAGTGATGTCGTCTACAACGGCCTTGCTCAGGGCGTCAAGGAATCCCTGGTCCTGCACGATGCGACCGCCCCGACCAGCTGGGTCTTCCCGCTGCACGCCACTGGGTTGACCCCGGCGATCGGGCCGGGCGGCGAGGTGCAGTTCAAGGACGCCTCCGGCACGGTGCGGCTGACGATTCCGCGCGGCTTCATGATGGACTCGAAGATCGACCCGGCCTCCGGCGACGGAGTGGTCAGCGGCGGTGTCACCTACCGTCTGGTCGACCAGAATGGCGTTCCCGCCCTTCAGATGGACCTGGACCAGGCCTGGCTGCACGATCCCAAGCGCGTCTTCCCGGTCACCGTTGACCCGTCGACCACGTCTATCGGCGTCGGCCAGTCGACCTTCGTCCGCTCCGACCAGACGGCGAACTTCTCGACCGACCCGCTGCTGCGGATCGGCACCTCCGACGGTGTCTCGAAGGTGAACAGTTACCTCTACTTTCCCGGCGTGTTCGACGCGCTGAAGAACGACTACCTGCACGCCGTCACCCTCAACCTGAACAACACGCACTCCTACGAGTGCTCGCCGCACCCGGTGTACGTCAACCAGATCACCAGCGCCTGGGATCCGGCGACGATCAACACCTACCCCGGTGTGTCGATCGGCCAGCAACTGGGCACCGCCAGCTTCTCCGCCGGCGACACTTGCGGCGGAGCGAAGTGGGAGCCCATTGAACTGGGCCACACTCACACCGATGCGGGCGTACAGCTGGTTGAGAGCTGGGCCCGGGGCGGCGCCAACTATGGCCTCGCGCTGACGGCCAGCACCACGAGCTCGTACGACTGGAAGAAGTTCTCCAGCGCCAGCAGCGCCTACCCGCCCTACCTTTCGATCGTCTACAGCGACTGGGCCGCGACCTACGCGCCGGCCGACAGCTACATGCCGCCGACCTACAACACGCCCGGCTACCAGCAGGTCACCCTGACGAACATGGCGGCCAACTGGTGGAACTCCAACAGCATGCAGGTCAAGGCCCGCTTCTTCGACGCGAACTGGAACGAGCAGTGGTTCAACGCGCCGCTCACCGGAGTCTCCGGGCTGGTCAAGACCTATGACTCCGTGACCGTCAACGGCGTGATCCCTCCGCTGCCGCTCGGACGGTCCTACTACCTCTGCTGGGACGGGTACGTCGGCGGGACCACATCCCTGCACGACTCCTACTCGATACCGTTCGGCCACTGCAGCACCGTCACCGGGGCCAACACCGCGCCCCAGCTGGACGCACTGGCCCCGCCCAACAACACCGTGGTCGGCAACCTCACCCCGCAGCTCTACGCCACCGGCCACGACCCGGACAACTACCCCGGCACGGGCCTGTCCTACGACTTCCGCGTCTACACCAACCCGGCGTCGGGCGACCCGCAGCTCATCGCGGAGTCGGGCTGGCAGCCCAGCACCTCGTGGGCCGTGCCGACGGGCAAACTCGCCTGGAACACCAGCTACCTGTGGAACGCCAAGGTCGGAGACGGCATCGGCGAGAGCCCGCTGTCCGGCACCGTCTCCTTCACCACCCAGGTCCAGCAGCCGGTGATCACCTCCCACCTCGGTGGCGCCGTCGGCGACGGCGCCGGCCGCCCCTTCGACGCCAAGGTCGGCAACTACACCACCGCGGCCACCGACGCCGACGTCAAGAGCATCGGACCGGCGCTGACGGTCAACCGCTCCTACAACTCCCTGGACCCGCGCACCTCGACGCTGTTCGGCAGCGGCTGGACCTCCAACTTCGACATGCGGGTGCAGCCCGACAACGACGGCACCGACTCCGTCGTCCTCACCACCGCGAGCGGCCGGGCCGCCCGCTTCGGCGCCGACCCGAACAAGGGCACCCTGTACACGCCACCGCCGGGCGAGTTCCAGTCCCTCAGCAAGGTCGCCACCGGTTTCGACCTGATGGCCAAGGACGGCACCCGCTACGAGTTCCACGCCGCCTCGGGCAACGGCTACGCCCTGTCCCTGGTGCGCGACGCGCTCGGCCGCACCCAGGAACTGAACTACGGCAACGGCGTCCTGACGACGGTGAAGGACACCTCCTCAGGCCGAATGCTGCACTTCGAGTGGACCGCCGGCAACCGGCACGTCGCGAAGGTCAACACCGACCCCGTCACCGGGACGGACTGGAACACCGCCCAGACCTGGACCTACACCTACAACACCAACAACCCCGACCAACTGGACCAGGTCTGCGCCCCGGCGACCGGCGGGAACACCGCCCGGTCCTGCAGCAGCTACTCGTACAACCCCGGCTCACACATGCGCTCGGCCGTCCTGGACTCCGCCCCCGTTTCGTACTGGCGCCTCGGCGAGGCCTCCGGCAGCACCGCGGCCAGCGAGGTCGCCGAGAACCAGGGCAACGACAACGCGACCTACTCCTCGACCGGCGTGACCCTGGGCACCCCCGGGCCGGCGGCCTCCGCGACGGCGGCGACCTTCGACGGAAGCACCGGCTATGTGACGCTGCCCCAGACCGAGTTGTCCACCTCGTCCTACGCCTCGGTCGGGCTCTGGTTTAAGACCACGGGCTCGGGCGTGCTGTTCAGCTACCAGGCGGAGACCTTCCCCGGCAGTGGCACGACGGCGGGCGACTACACCCCCGCGCTCTACGTCGGGACCTCCGGAAAGCTCCACGGCAAGTTCTGGTCCGGCTCCTCCAACCCCATGCAGTCGGACAAGGCGGTCAACGACGGCCAGTGGCACTTCGCGCTGCTGTCGGCTGCCGGGAACACCCAGACCCTCTACCTCGACGGTCAGGCCCAGGGCACTCCTCTGGCCGGCCCGGTCATCGCACCGGGGCAGCGCGCCGGTGCCATCGGCGGCGGCTTCACCAGCGCCTGGTGGCAGGACAGCCCGTTCAGTGACTTCACCGGCCGGGCCAGCTACTTCTCCGGCAGCATCAGCGACGTCGCCTTCTACAACCGGACCCTGGGCGCTCCGGCCGTCCAGGCCCTGTGGCAGGCCGGCAGCCAGCCCTCGGCCGAGCTGTCTGGGCTGAAGCTGCCCTCTGGCAAGCCCCGGCTCGCCGTCTCCTACGACACCGTCAAGGACCGCGCCTTCCAGGTCACTGACGACAACGGCGGCATCTGGAAGCTCAACAACCCGACCGTGTCCGGCTCCTCCCAGGAGTACCGTGGCACCGTCATGGGCTCCCGGCCGACCGACTACTGGCGGCTGTCCGACGGCGCCGGTGTGCAGGCCGCCAACCAGGTCTACACACCGCGGCCGACACCCAACAACGGCAACTACGCCAACGTCGACCTCGGCGCGTCCGGCCCGATGACCGGCTCGACCGGCTCCGCGTCCTTCGACGGAAGCACGTCCTGGGCGGAACTGCCCGCCGCCTACGCCCCGCAGACCGGTCCCGGCGCTCTCGCCCTGTGGTTCCGTACGGACCGCGCAGGCGTGCTGCTCTCGTACCAGTCGTTCCCGGTCAACGGCACCCCCAACGGCTCCACCGACCGCTGGAACCCGGCCCTGTACGTCGACAGCGACGGCAAGCTGCGCGCCCAGCTGTGGATGGGCGATGCCGCGCCGACCCTGGCCAGCGGTGCCACCGTCACGGACAACAAGTGGCACTTCGCGGTGATCTCCGCGGACACCCAGACCAGCCAGACCCTCTACCTCGACGGCGCGCCCGTCGCCGGACCGCTCAACGGCACGATCACCCCCAACGGCACCAACCACGTCTTCCTCGGCGCAGGCAACGTCACCGGCGGCTGGCCGCAACCGCCGGCCGACCGGGCAGGCCACTTCAAGGGCCAGCTCGCCGACGTGGCCGCCTACCCGCACGGCCTGAGCGCCGCCACCATCTCCTCGCTCTACCAGCTCGCCACCACCGCCGACGCCACCCAGTACGACGCCGCCGTGGTGGACAGCAAGCCCACCGGCTACTGGCGCCTCGGCGACACCACCGGCAACCAGGCCACCGAGCTGATCTCCTCGGCCGCGCTCGCCCAGAACCGCGGCAGCTACCACAACACCACCTGCTGCCAGAGCGGCCCCTGGGCCTCCGGCACCTCGGCGGCCACCGGCTTCAACGGCACCAACGCCTACGTCCAACTGCCCCCCAACACCGCGCCCAAGCACTGGGGAGCGGCCACCGTCGAGCTCTGGTTCAAGACCACCGCCCCCGGCGTGCTGTACAGCTACCAGTCCTTCCCGATCGACGGGAAGCCGAACGGCTCGACCGACCGCTGGAACCCGGCGCTCTACATCGGCTCCGACAAGAAGCTCTACGGCGCCCTGTGGACCGGCTCGGCGAACAACGCCCTGGTCTCGTCCACCACCGTCACCGACGGCGCCTGGCACCACGTCGCCCTGACCGGCGACGGCTCCGGCCAGACCCTCTACCTGGACGGCACCCCCACCGCGACCAGCACCACGGCCCTGCCCATCACCTACAACGGTTCGGCGTACGCCTACCTCGGCGCCGGCTGGACCGGCGGCGGCTGGCCCAACCCGCCATCCGACCAGGTCGGCTACTTCAACGGCGCCATCGCCGACTTCTCGATCTTCCGCTACCGGCTCACCAGTGACACGGTCTCCGGCCACTACAACCGCGCGACCTCCGCCGCCGTGGTCGGCGGCATGGACGCCGCGAGCGCCTACCGCGCCAAGGAGATCCAGGACAGCGCCGTCGGCTACTGGCGCCTCAACGACCCGTCCGGCTCCTGGTACGCCGCCAGCCAGCTCGGTGAAGCCCGCCCCGACGTCAACACCGGCAACCTGACCGACGTCCTGCTGAACGGCAACGGCCCCTCCAACGACCCCAACCAGAGATCGGCCGTGTTCAACGGCACCACCTCGCAGATCCAGCTCCCGTCCGACTCCGCCCCCATCCGCGGTGCGGCCAGCATCGAGCTGTGGTTCAAGACCACGGATGGCGGCCCGCTGTACAGCTACCAGGACTTCCCCGTCGGATCCCCGCTGGGCAATACCTGGAACCCGGCGCTGTACGTCGGTTCCGACGGCCGCATCCACGGCGAGTTCTGGATGGGCTCAGGCGCCGTCATGACCTCCGACCGGACCGTCAACGACGGCAAGTGGCACCAGGTCGTCCTCGCCGCCGACGACAGCGGCCAGACCATCTACCTCGACGGACAGGCCAGCGCCTCCGACACCAGCGGACGCAAGATCACCTTCAACGGCACCCCATACGTCTACCTCGGAGCCGGCACCACCACCGGATGGGGCTGGCCCGGCGGCGGCGCCGACCACTTCAAGGGCAACATCGCTGAGGCCTCGTACTACAGCGCCCGACTCGACGCCACCACCGTCACCGCCCACTACAAGGCCATGGGCGACGGCGGCACCGCCACACCGGTCACCACCGCCACCGTCACCGACCCCACCGGCTACAACCTGACCTACCAGTACGACACCCGCTCCTCCCGGCTGCTCTCCCGCAGCGACGGCTACGGCAACACCACCCGCTACAGCTACGACACCGCCGGCTACCTCTACGCCGTCAGCGACCCCAACGGACACACCATCACCACCGGGCACGACGCCCGCGGCAACACCGTCTCCCGGACCACCTGCCGCGGCGCCGGAAGCTGCCAGACCAGCTACGCCACGTACTTCCTGGACACCGGCAACCCGTTCAACCCCGCCAACGACAAGATCCTGACCTCCAGCGACGCCCGGTCCTCGGGCCCCGGCGACACCACCTACACCACCCGCTACACCTACGACGCCAACGGCCAGCTGACCTCCACCACCGCCCCGGCCACGCCCGACTTCCCCAAGGGCCGCGTCAGCTACACCCTGCGCACCGATGCCACCACCCAGGCCCAGGACGGCGGAACTGTCCCGGCCGGACTGGTGCGGGCCCAGACCGGCCTGCTCGACGCGGCGGCCTACCCGGACCCGGGCAAGATCCCCGCCGACCAACAGACCACGTACACCTACCGGAGCAACGGTGACGTCGCCGCCGTCACCTCCCCGCTGCGGCCCAAGGTCACCTACGGCTACGACAACCTCGGCCGCACCATCAGCCAGGCGTACAACTGCGACGACTGCCCCGGCGGCAGCCCCACCGCACCCCGGACGTTGGAGACCGACTACACCTGGGACGGCCAGGGCAACCAGGTCACCCGCACCGACCCCTACACCACCGACGCCGTCACCGGCACCAAGCACACCCGGCAGACCACCACCGCCTACGACCTCGACGGCAACCAGGTCAGCCAGACCGTCGCCGACACCACCGGGGGCGACCCGGCGCACACCACCACCTGGACATACGAGCCCGACACCAGCCGGGTCAAGCAGGTCAAGGACCCCGCCGGCCACACCACCTCGTACACCTACGACCACTACGGCAACATCGCCACCCGCACCGACGCGGCCGGCACAACCTACAGCTACAGCCACTCGCCGATGGGGCAGCTGCAGCAGACCGCTGTGACCAACTACACCGGCAGCAGCGCCACCCCGACCGCACCACGCTGGCAGGTCATCGACTCCCGCGGCTACGACCCCGCCGGCCGCCCCGCCACCGACACCGACGCCATGGGACGCACCACCCACACCTACTACAACGACGACAACACCGTCGCCGAGATCGACCTCGACGGATACCACAACACCGACGGCACCCTGCGCAACGTGGTGCTCCAGCAGAACACCTACGACGACGCGGGCCACCTCACCCAGCAGGTGACCGGTGGCGGCAAGACCACCACCGCCACCGCGTACGACGCCGCCGGCCGGGTCGCCAGCACGAGCGTCGACCCCGGCGGCCTCAACCGCACCACCGCGTACACCTACGACGTGGCCAACCGCCCGACCACCGTGGTCAGCACCGGCAGCGCGGACGCCAACTCGGCCTCCACCGAGACGGACTACGCCTACGACGTCACCGGGAACGTGCTCAAGCAGACCGCCCGGAACCAGCCCGCCGACTCGGTGATGACGTACGGCTACAACAGCCGCGGCCTGCGCACCAGCACCATCAGCCCGAACGGCAACGCGGCCGGCGCCGACCCTGTCCCGTACACCAGCACCACCGTCTACGACGAAGCCGGCCGGCCCACCCTCACCACCGGCCCGCTGTTCAGCGCGGAGACCTACGACCCGACCAGCCGCAGCAGCAAGCCGCAGCAGATCCGGCCGATCAGCCGGACCGGCTACGACACCTACGGCCAGGTGACCTCCCAGGTCGACGCGCTGGGCAACACCGTCACCAACACCTACGACTTGGACGGCCACCAGGTCGCCGTGGCCGGCGCCGCCTACACCGACCCGCAGTCCGGCACCACGATCACCCCGACCTCCACGATCGAGTACGACGCACTCGGCCGGCCCGTCACCAGCGTCGTCGACCCGACCGGCCTCAAGCTGACCACCACCATGCGGTACGACCAGTTCGGCAACGTGGTGCAGACCACCCTCCCGCCGAGCGGAGGTGTCTCCGCCCCGACCGTCACCAAGTCCTTCGACCTCGACGGTGAACTGCTCGCTACGACCGGCCCGACGGGCGCGGTCGGCCAGTCCACCTACGACGACCTCGGACGGCGCATAACCAGCACCCAGCTGGAACGCTACCCGGCGGCGGCCGCCTACACCTCCACCTTCACGTTCGACGACGCGGGCAACCAGCTGACCTCCACGACGCCCGGCGGCGCCGTCAGCAAGGCGAGCTACAACGCCGTCGGCCAGGTGCTCAGCGCCACCGACCCGGCAGGCGTCACCGTCCGCTCCGCCTACGACGGACTCGGCCGGACCAGCCGGGTGACCAAGGCCGACGGCACCGCGACCGTCACCGGCTACGACCGACTCGGGCGGACGCTGAGCACGACCGACCTGGACACCACGGGGGCCTCCGTGGCCACCCAGTACGCCACCTACGACCTGGAAGGGAACGTTCTCACCGCCACCGACAAGGTGGCCAACAGCGCCGACATCACCGCGCACGCACGGCAGTTCAGCTACAACCCGGTCGGCCTGCCGGTTCAGCAGGTCGAACCGGTCGCCGCAGGGCAGACGATCACCACCTCGGTCGGATACGACGCGGGTGGGCGCAAGACCCGCTGGACCAACGGGAAGAACGTCCCGGTCTACTACACCTACAACTCCCTCGGGCTCCCCGAGTCCACCGTCGAGCCGCCGACCACAGCTCACCCGACGGCCGCGGAGGGCCTGTTCACCACCAGCTACGACGCCGCCGGACGGGCCGTCACTCTGACCGAACCGGGCGGCGTGGTCCGCCGTCGCAGCTACGACGGCGCGGGTAACCTCACCCAGGAGACCGCCACCGGCGCCGAGGTCGCGACACCGAACCGCACCCTCGGCTACGACGCGGCCGGCCACCTCATATCCGTCGGAACCCCCGGCACCACCCCCGACATCTACACCTACAACGACCGCAGCCAACTGCTCACCTCCGTCGGCCCCGGCGGCGCCAGCAACTACAGCTACAACGGCGACAGCCGGATGACCGCCCGCACCGACGCGGCGGGCACCACCTCCTTCGGCTACAACACGGCCGGTCAAGTCACCAGCGCGACCGACCCGCTGACCAGCGCCACGGTCGGCTACGACTACGACACGGCCGGCCGCCTCACCACCGAGCGCTACGGCACAGGCGGCGGAACCCGCAGCTACGGCTACGACAACCTCGGCCGCCTGCGCGACGACACCGTAAAGAACCCGAACGGGACGACCGTCGCCTCGATCGGCTACGGCTACGACCCCAACAATCGCATCACCAGCAAGACCACCACCGGCACCGCCGGGGCCGCCACCAACCAGTACGCCTACGACCTGACCGGGCGGCTCACCTCCTGGAACAACGGCACCACCGCCACCGCGTACACCTGGGACGCGGCCGGCAACCGGACCTCGGCCGGGGGCGTCACCTCGACGTTCGACGAGCGCAACGAGCTGCTGAACGACGGCTCCACGACGTACAGCTACTCGGCTCGTGGCACCCTGACCGGCAGTACAGCCCAGGGCTCCCAGCCCAAGGACGTTCAGTTCGACGGCTTTGACCGGATGGTCAAGGAGGGACCGTCGACCTACACCTACGACTCGACCGACCGCGTCGCTCAGGCGGGGAACACCACCTTCACCTACGACGGCGGCTCCAACAACCTGGTCACGGACGGCACCGCCAGCTACACCCGTACCCCTGGCGGCAGGCTCCTCGGCACGGCGGCCACAGGCGCAACGCCCAATCCTCGCCTGGTGATCAGCGACCAACACACCGACGTGGTCGCCACCATCGACCCGACCGGGAAGAGCGTCGCCGGCTCCACCGCCTACGACCCCTTCGGCAAGCCCACGGCGAGCACCGGAGCCACCAACTCGCTGGGCTACCAGGGTGGGTGGACCGACCCCGCCTCAGGCGACGTCAATATGGCCGCCCGCTGGTACCGCCCCGGCAGCGGCACCTTCGCCTCCCGCGACTCCTGGCAGCTGGGCACCAACCCGTCGATCCAGGGGAACCGGTTCACCTACGGCAACGGCGACCCGGTCGACTCGATGGACCCGTCGGGGCACAGTCCCTGCGAGATCCTTCGACACTTCGTGCCCTGGCGCATCCCGCTGGTGTGTATCCCCGATGAGACTCCCGAGGACCGGGACCGGACAATCAAGAAGTGGGGGCCGCATCCGGAGGACTTCGCGGGCTCGGATTGGGCCGGGGGCGATGATGATCCACAGCCTTGGACCTACCAGGGTTACAGCACGACGATGACGTTCGCCCCACCGCCGTTGCGCCCGATCGAAAGCCTTGGCCTGCTCCCCGGCCGCGGCGGCTCCGGAAGCGGAGGCGGCGGCCGGAGCAATCCGGGCCCGCATCACAAGCGCCCTGGCCCGCGCACGCCTGGCCCCACGCTGCCCAGGCCCAAGCCCCCGACCGACACCCGTCCGATCAACGACAACGACCGCCCGCACGCCGAACCCAGCCTGATCGACTTCTTCACTGACACCGTCGTCACTGTAGGCACCGCCTTCGTCACCACCGTGACCGTCGTGGGCACCCCGGTGGTCGTCGGCACCGCCACCCTCGTCGGCTCCGGCATTGGCGCCGGCACCGACGCCCTGATCGACCTCGGCGAGGACGTCTACAACCTCATCAACGGCGGCAGCGGCAACCCCGCGCCCGCCCCCACGCCCAACCCGGCTCCGCCGACCCGTCCGTGGCCGATCCCGCTTCCGCTGCCCGACCCTGGGCCGACCAACCCGGGCCCCGGGGGGAGCGGCAACCGGCGCGTCCTTACCTGCGAGGACCTGAAGCCGTCGGGGGCTGTGCCCTTGAATGGTGGCGGATGGGTTGACTACCTGCCGTCGGACAGCCAGGGCCGTAACACGGGAGTCAACGCCTGTCTCGAAGGGAAGCCCAGCTCCAGCAGGGGGCAGTCGGCGACCGGGGCCGGCGACATCCGGGGCTGGATCGACGCCCAGGCGCGGGCGACCGCCCTCAAGTTCACTCCGAGGTCTGATCTCGCCCGCTGCCACTCCGTGCCGCGCATGGCCGGCGGAACGGCGGACGAGCGGAACCTGACGCCGTGCTTCCAGCAGGGGGCCAACACCAACCAGCGGACCGGCGGCAGTATCACCAACAGCATGCGGACGTTCGAGACCAAAGCCGAAAAGGTCATGCCCCAGGGCCCTGTGCTGTACGACGTGCTTCCGCAGTACAACAACGACAGGAGCACCATCCCAAACGGGTGGGGGATGGGGTTCTACGGTTGGGACGCCAACACCGGGCTGCGCACGGACTCCGATCGGACGGTCGTGGACAACGGGAAGTATGGCTCCAACGGATATGCGAACCTCGGAAACTAGCCTCCGGCGGGAACGGGAGGCTGATAGGAGTAGACATGAACATCGAGGAGATGCTGGACCGGCTCGGCGCGGTGATCGGGCCGCCGCCCCCGGACGGAGTGGTCCCGGTCCCGTGGGAGCTCGGGCCCGAGGAGATTGGCTTCCAGCTGCCCGCGGACTATCGGGCGTTCGTCGACCGGTACGGGATGGTCAGCATCAGAGACGAATTGCACATCTACGCACCATCGGCGGCGCCCAGTTCCAAGACCGAGCAGCCGCTCGGCTTCGCGGGATTCCTGTACTACACGACGGATCCCTACGGGTACTGTGCCATGCTGGCCCAGGCCTACCGGGACGGGGACTACGACGAGTGCCCGTATCCGCTGTTCCCGGCCGAGGGCGGGCTTCTGAAGTGGGGCAACAACTGGAGCTCCGACCAGTTCTTTTGGCTGATGCGGGGCCCGGACCCGGACCGGTGGCCGGTCGCTGCCAAGTTCGACTCGATGCGGGAGTGGGACCTGTTCGAGGGCGGCTTCCTGGAGTTCCTGCTGGCGGCGGTGACGGAGCAGTATCCGTACCATGGGGACGTTGTGCCCGGTGGGATGAAGCCGGTCGGTGATGGCCGTGCTTATCGCTTTTGGGGTGACTGGTCGAAGCAGATTTGGCAGTGAGCCCACGAACATTGGTTAACGGCTGGGCTGCTGGGGTCCTCGGATGGTTGGAGAACGCGGCAGGGTGACTCCCTGCTCCGCTCATTAATGTGGTCGTCCACGTGGGTCCACCCGCCCCGAAGGCCGAACGGGAGGTCACCTGCCCGCGCTCGCTGGTGCGGTGCGGACAGGGGCCGATCGTGGCCCCGCCGAGGGCGGCTTCGGCCGCCAGAGAAGGCAGATGAGCGATGAAAGGGGTGGACCGGGCGGGACAACGTGCTGGTCAAGGGGCGGGACAAGGGGCGGCGTCAGACCGCGGACAAGGGGTCGGTGTGCAGTGTCGGCCGCGTCCGGAGAAGGCCGCGGCCGCTGCCCGCCGCGCCCGCGAGCAAGCGAGCGGGAGGCGAGCCGCCCGGCCTGCACCCGCTGCGAGGCGAAGCTGGGGCGAGCTGGTGTGCACGGCCTGCCAGAAGGAGGAGTCCGACCGGAAGCGGGCCGAGCGGTCCGCCGCCGCGGCCGAAGCCGCGGCCGCCGAAGTGGCCAGGGCGAAGAACGCCAGCTCCTGGTGGCGCCGCTCCTGAGCGGCGGCCGTAGCCGCAACGGGGTGCAACGCGACCGCGTTGCACTCTTGACCTGCGAAAATCCTCGGCGACCCGGGCCGGGAGGAGCGTGTTGCACTCCGTGTTGCCCCTGGCCCGGCGGCTGTGACCTGCACCGGGGAGTTTCGTTGGCGGCTGGTGAGTTTCGCCCCGGAGCGGTGGTGAGTTTGTCCGCCTGGGCAGCCACCCGCCGGTGAGTTCCGGGGCTCCGGCCGGTGAGTTTCGGGTGTCGGTGCAGGTCGGTGGCCGGTGAGAACGGACGGGGCTGGGCTGTCCGGGTGGTGGCCAGGTTCGGCGGGACGGCGCGGTGGGCAGAGCCTCCGGCATGACGACACCCTCGACCAGGCGCCACCGGCGCCGTCCGGCAGCGCTCGCCGTCCCCGCACCCGCTGCTCCGGTCCGCACCGCGAGGCCGCTGGCCCCGGCCCGACCGCATGGCGCGGGCGGGTGCTGCCGGACCTGGTCCAGCGAACACCTCACCCCGGGCGGGATGGTCGTGAGGACCACCTGGCACGAGCCTGCCTGCCGGACCTGGGGCCGGCCGTGACCAACCCCGCCGGGCCGGGCGCCCGGTTCGAGTCCGGCGCCACGGTCGTGCGCCGCGACATCCACGCGGGCAAGGTGTGGTCCGCCCAGCCCTACCGGACCCTCGCCGACACCGACACCGACACCGGCACCGTCCTCGAACTCGCCTACTGGCCGGGCATCCGCTCCCTCGCACCCACCACCTGGACCACGGCGCTGCGCACCGGCGACGACACCTCCCGCAAGGACGGCCTGGCCAACCTCGCGGCCGGCACCTGGGAGCTGGAGCCGTGGGCCTGGCAGCACACCGTCCTACGCTCCCGCTTCGAGGAGGGCCAGTGGTTCTTCCTGCACCACTTCCAGACCCCGGCGGGCGAGCCGCTGCGCCTGTACGTGAACTTCGAGCGCCCGGCGGTCCGGACCCGGATCGGGATCGACACCTTGGACCTGCTCGTCGACCTGGTGGTCGAGCCCGACCTGTCCGCGGCGACGTGGAAGGACGAGGACGAGTACGCGCACGGCCGCCGCCTCGGCTTCATCACCGACGCGGATCACCGAGCGGTCGAGCAGGCCCGCGAGCGCGCCCTCGGCCTCCTCCAGGACCGCGCCGGCCCGTTCGCCGAGCCGTGGCCCGCGTGGACGCCGGACCCGGTTTGGCCGGTGCCCGTATTGCCTGGCGGAGCTGGCCAGGCCGATCCGGGCTGACTCGGATCCGGGGTCGGACGAGGCCGTGCTCCTGTGGCCAGTCGGCGGTTGTGCGCGGTGGTGAGGCCTAGGGGATGTACTCGTCCTCGCCGGTGCCGTAGTCGTTGGCCCAGTCAAGGTCGTCGGGGGCCTTCCAGGTCTTCCGAAGCGCCTTGAACTGCTGGTTCCTCTCCTTGCGCAGGGCTTCCTCCTCGCCCCTGTCGTGGAGCTGCGACAGCTGCCAGGACGGACGGTAGGGGGTGCCGTCGCCGTGAGTGCGAGCGATGCGCGCGAGGGCCCGGGCGCCGAGACTGGGGTGGTCAGCCAGTCGTTGGTACGCGGCCATCCACTCCTTCCTACGCGGCGGGGGTACGGCGCAGGCGGCGAGGAACGCTTCGAGGAGCTGACGGCTGGGCAGACGAGGCCTCTTACGAGGGTCGAGGAGGCGGTCGAGGGTGGTGTGCGGGAGGTGGCCTGGTGGGGCGTCGGCCTCAAGGCGTCGGCTGGAGGGGCGGCCGGCCTGCAGGCGGACGTAGCGCATTGCGGTGCGCAAGTCGGTGAGGCTGAAGATCGCGCCAGGGGTGATGCGCCGGGGAAGGTTGCGCTCGGCGGCCCGGGCAGTGGCGCGGGCGGCATCGCGGCGCAGCCGCAGAGCTGTGTTGGCGTCGTGGCCGCAAGCCTTGGCGAACGCGATGGTGACCTCCTTCGTGGGGACGGTCACCCCGGCGGCCGCTCGTTGGAATGTGGCCACGGAGTAGCCGTTGCTATCCGGGTGCTCGGCGATCTGGCGGTAGCTCAGGTGGGCGTCGGCGCGCAGCTTCCGAAGGTGGTGGGCCAGCCGGCGCAGCTCGACGAAGGCGTCGGCCGCGATGGGCTTCTCGGGTCGTCCCATGGCCGTGCTCAGCCCACCGTCGGTGCCGCCGTACGAGGGCGCCGACGGCCCGACAGCAGGCTGACGGCGAGGTCCAGCAGCTTCACGGCACCAGGCGGCACGGCCAGAACCGCCACCACGCGCTCGACCGGGACGCCGAGGGCCACGGTGATGGCGGCGGCGAGCAGGACGACTACCACCAGCACCAGGCGGCGCGGCGCACCGGCCAGGATCCCGCGAGCGCGGTCCCAGAGGTTGACGCAGGACAGGCGGACAGAACTGGGCTTGGACATGCGGAAGGAACTCCTGTCGAAGAGGGAGGACAAATCTGAAGAGCCGCCAGGGACGTCGTCCCACCTTCGGATCGGCGGGCGCCGAGTGCCTCCTTGCGGCCAGACCACCCTCTCGCGCAGACGCCTGGCCGCGCCAATATGTTGGCGGGATTGATTCAGATCCGCCTACGTACGTTCCACCCGATGTCCGCGCTCACGGCTGCTCTTTGTGCACTCTGAACTGGCACGATGGTGTGCGTAGTCGCCAGATCTGCCCCAGCTGACCGTGGGCTCTGAAGGGCTCCACCCGGCTACAGCTCCGTCCACCCGCAGGCCCGCCCGCCCCGGCCGCCGAGCGGGTGCCAGATCGGGGCGGCCGGTCCGCGCTGGACCAGGTCCTCGATGCGGGCGGCGCCGGCCGGGACGGCGGCGAGCATCTCGGCGACGGCCGGGTTCTCCTCGGCGGCGAGGCGCAGGTCCGCCACCGCCGGGCGAACCCCGGCGGCCGCCGTGCCGACCAGGACCACCAGCAGCCGTGGGAAGGACCGCCAGCGCCGCTCCCACGCCCGACCCGCCCCGCCCTCGCCCGCCTGCTCCCACACCCCGGCGCATGCCGCCAGCTGCGCCGCGGTCTGCTCGTCGCCGACACCGGGGCGGTGGCGCTCGACGAACGCCCGGAGCCGGTGCCGCTCCTCGCCGGAGCCGGCGGTGTAGGCGAGGTGCGCGGCGGGCCGGTACACCTCGTCGCCGGCGGGCAGCTCCGGGGCGGGGACGAGGTCGAGCGGGCCGCAGGCCTCGCCGCGGGTGCGGGCGTCGGCGACGAAGGCGGCGTGGATCCGGCCGACGTCGAGCAGGTGCTCGCGCCCGTGCCGTACCGCCGGCTTCTCCGAGCCGGGCACCGGGACGCTCGGACGCAGAACCTCGGGGAAGGTGGCCGTCACGGCAGAGCCGGCCGCGGTGAGGTGCCAGGCCTTCGCACGGCCGGCCTGCGGCAGGGTCACGAACTCCGCCAGCCCCTCGGCCTGGAGCCGGGCCATGCGCTTCTGGGTCTGCTTGATCCCGGCTGCGCCGCCGTGGAGCTGGTGGAGCTGCTCGGCGGTCGCCAGGGTGAAGCGGGCGAGCGTCACCAGGACGTCGTGGTCGGTCTCCAGATCCCCGTGCACGTAGGTGCTCCCTCATTCCGAGGCGCGGGCATCTCCCGCGCTCGGAGAATGGAACCCCATGAAACTCACCGGATTTCTGTCCACCAACGTTGGTCTTTCATAACGATTTGATAACTCCCGCTATCAAGGTATCCCACGTTCTCGCCGGTCCGAAATGCGGTCCGTAATCCCGTCCGCCAACCAGTCCCTATCCCGAGGCCTCTGTCGGCCGGATCGGCACGCCTCTGACCTGCTGGGATGGCCATCAAGGTGGCCTGGTGAGTTTCCTTGGTGGCCCATCAAGGAAACTCACCAATACCTTGGTGGCCCTGGTGAGTTTGCCGGACCACTTCCGTTCCCCCTGCCGTTTCCCCCTCCGCTGCCCCTACCGGCCCTCTCACGCCGGATGCGGGAAAACGGGCAGGTCAGTGCCGGAATCCGGGCCGCCACCGCATCGCGAGTGAACGCGCACACCCAAGTACAGCTGAACGTGCACAGCGTCGTGCAGATCGACGATGAGACGAGCAGAGGCAGGTCCGACGCTTCAATCG